>JANPMZ010000077.1:0-5622 GCA_031427195.1 Nitrospirota bacterium | reverse complement strand
CGAAAAACTCCATCATGGGTGTAATACCCATCAAAGGATCGGCTGCCTTATCCCATGTGTCATTGGGTTTAAGGCCGAGTAATGAAAGAAGCGTAAGCGCGGAGCGTTCGTTTAGTTGCTGACGGGGTAATCCGAGCGCATTCAAAACAGCCAAGGCCTCCTCGGTTTTCCGCGTCGTCTTCTTTGCATCCGTCTTTTTAGCCATTCGTTTCACATTCCTCTTTCAGGATAGCATCCACTGTTTCCTGGTCCGGCATATGGTTCTTTACATGCGCGCCTAGCCGTAACAATTTATCGCGGGCAGGATAATGCATCTTGCGGAGGTCAGTGGCATTGACCTGAGTATGTCCGCTGAAGATGCGAAAATACTGGTCGAAAAGCGTGGAATTGAGATAAAGTGCCAGGCCTTTTGTCAGATTCGGCGCAAGTCCT
Source organism: Nitrospirota bacterium (assembly GCA_031427195.1). GTDB lineage: Bacteria > Nitrospirota > UBA9217 > UBA9217 > UBA9217 > GWC2-56-14. The sequence goes on along the minus strand of JANPMZ010000077.1, from coordinate 5,190 downwards.
TTGCCTTTGACATGGAAGTAGTTTACATGATTTTCAAATCCTACATGCGATGCTTCTATCAGGCGGGGATCATATATCGCGGCCACAACCCGACGTCTCTCTTCCTTGGACGAAAAACGCTTCGTGAGTACGTAATAACCCGCTTCAAGCAACATGCCCATGGTATGCGGCGAGGTTTCAATGGCATTCGGTTTCTTTTGCGATTGCATTGGCCACTGAACAAATCCATCCTTAAAATGACCAGGATATATTAGCGGCACTGTCCCTTTAGCAGCGTGCTTATGAAGGTATTTTTGTACACGAAAATCTACGACAGGGCCGGTGGAAACCTCTATTCCGAGCATGTCGAGCGTCGCGGTAAAGCCGCTCATACGCTCCGTTGCACGGTTGTCATCATCACTCAGCGCAAGATGTATAAACACATCCCGATCGCCCGGCAGAATGATTCGCTCATAAGGTACGGAGCGGGTTAGCGTTTTTTCAAAATCTACCCCGGTGGAAGATGAGAGCAGAATATGCTTCGGTTTCTCCGTGGTCCTGACCGCATGATAGATCACGTTTTCCTGAAGCACGTCATCGTCGCCAAAGGCCTTTCTGCGCGACTCGAACACATGGACGTGCCGCAGGCTCATCACGTCGAGCAATCCCACCCGAAACCGGCGGAAATACGGTCCATTGCAGAAACTCCGTGGAGTGATCGCGACCATTTCGCCTTCGGGCGTGAGCATCCTGGCTGAGAGCCACACAAACGCAGCATAAAGGTTGGTAACCTCCAGTCCTGCCGCGTTGAGTGATCTGCGCATTGCTGTTTCACTGCTGATTTTTTTATAAGGAGGATTCAGAATCGCATGAGTAAATCGTTCACCCCGTGTTGAGAATAGGCCATCATCAGAGTGAACAATGGCGGAATCGACAAAATCCTCAGTCCGTATTTCTCCTCTAAATGAAATGCCGGCATCCTTACATATCATCTGGCATCGCTCCATCGTGTCTTTCAAGTGGGGAAGAACGGCCTTATCATTTTCGTACGCAACCACCGTGATTGAACGTGGGCGACCTTCTTTTGAAACTAATGCCTCGACAAACGACGCAAACAGAACCCCCGCCCCAGCCCCTGGGTCAAGTATCCGCACCTCCGGCCCTGCATGTTGAAACAACGATGCCATATACCGCGCGATCATCGCGGGCGTAAAGAACTGCCCGATCTTTGACCGTTCGCGACGGTCTGTAGCGGCGTTCAAAGATTTTCGAACAACATCCAGCGTATTTGATAATACAACTGTCATAATATGCCCTTTGATCAACAGCCATCTGCTATCGGTAAATATTATGCGGCAACCACAAATCGTCCACGCTGATTGCAACTCTCGATTGTCCAGCAATTGCCAACTCGGGACACTGCTGTTATAAAGCGTAGAGATCAGATACTGCTAGATGAAATGGACAGATACTCCAAACATTTCAGAATAATTCCCTGCCTGGTGAAACTTTGGTGGAACTTTGGTGACGTTGTTTCTAACTATGCTTTCCGTCCTTTAGTCAAAATCGTTCCTAACCCAAATGCATTTGGGATCAGTCGTTCCCGGATTCGAGCCGGGCACGAACCAGACGAAGTGGGTCCACGACAATTGTCTCAGCAGTGCCGAGACAATCTGAAAATCAGACGTACTAATCTTCGTCAAAGTCTTTTCCTTTATCACCTTCGTGGTCTTAGCGCTCATCGATTTAGTCTCATTGACTCAGATTCGCCTCAGCGCACCCGCGCCACATCCGCGTTGGCACATATATTAAATACGAGGCAAGGATACAATAACAATGGGTAAATGGCAAGGACATTGAAGGTCAAAAAGACCCTTCGCAAAATCGCGTAGATTGGGAGTATAGCTGAAGAGCCAGCAGTTCTTTTATCCCTTCTTCTCACCAAAATTTTTTATAGCAGCCATAAAGCGCTCGCCATACCGCTCCAGCTTTACGTCCCCCACTCCGTTGATCTGCCGCATGGCGGTAGCGGTCGTCGGGAAATGGCGGCACATCTCATGGAGCGTTTTGTCGGAAAAAATAACATAGGGCGGCACGTGCTGTTCCTCGGCGATCTTTTTTCTGACAACGCGAAGCTGCTCGAAGAGCGTCAGGTCGTATCCCCCCGCTGCAGCTGCAGCCCTTCTTTTCACTGCGCCCTTCTTCGTTTCTTCGCGTTTGAGACCGAAGACCTGTCCCGTTCCCGTGAGCATTCCGGCGCCTTTGGGAGTCAGCTTTAAAATCGGATATCGCTCGCCATCCTGCTTGATCAGCTCCTGCGCAAGCAGTTCGTTCACAATGAAATGCCAGTGGTTCTTATCTTTATCCCGCCCTGCGCCGAAGGTCTTGATGCTGTCGTGTCCCAGCTCCTTGATGCGTTTCGTGTCCGCTCCCATGACAACGTCGATGACATACATGATCCCGAAGCGCTCATTGGTTCTTGCCATGGCTGACATGAGGATTTTGGCATCCTGCGATATATCGACCTGCAAAACCGATCCCGTACAGATGTCACAGGCCCCGCAGTTGTCTCCGGGCCAGGCTTCGCCAAAGAACGACAGGAGCTGTCTTCTCCTGCAGACGTTGTGGGAGGCGAAGCGCACGGTCTGGTTCAGCTTCTCCAGCGCAATGGCGCGTTCCTGCTCGTCCTGCGTCCTATCGATGAAATAGCGGATCTTCGGAATGTCCCCCCGGCTGAAAAAGAGCTGGCAATGGGCAGGCGCACCGTCGCGGCCGGCGCGGCCTGTTTCCTGGTAATAGGCCTCAATGTGCTTCGGCAGATCGGCATGGACCACGAACCGGACATTCGACTTGTCAATGCCCATGCCGAAGGCAACGGTCGCCACGATCACCTGGATCTCGTCTCTGCTGAAAGCCTCCTGGTTCCTCTGGCGTTCGTCCGCCGGCAGGCCGGCATGGTAGGGGAGCGCCTTAATGCCCTGGCCGGCAAGAAACGCGGCTGTTCCGTCGACGGCATCGCGCGTTGTCCGGTAGATGATGCCGGACTCAGTCTCATGAGCGGCGAGGAATTCCAGAAGCTGCAGCTCTATATTAGCCTTGGCCTCTACCTGATAAAAAAGATTGGGGCGGTTGAATGATGCTCGCACCTCATGGGGCTTCCTGAGGCCGACCTTTTGGATGATGTCCTGTTGGACCTTCTCAGTGGCCGTTGCCGTGAAGGCTGCGATGGGAATGCCGGGGAACTCTATCGGTAGAGAAGAAAGAGCGAGATAGTCCGGCCGGAAGTCGTGGCCCCATTCTGATATGCAGTGTGCCTCGTCAATGGCAAAGAGTGAAAGGGGAATGCTCTTGAGCGTCTCCAGGAACTGCGGCAGGGCAAATCGTTCAGGCGCGATATAGAGGAGCTTCACCTGACCGCTCGTCAGCTTCCGCTGGATCTCCGTAAGTTCCCGCTGGGTAAGGGAGCTGTTCATGAACTCCGCGGCAATACCGTTCTCCTGCGCTGCATCGACCTGGTCCTTCATGAGCGAGATGAGCGGGCTGATGACCACGGCAGTGCCGGTCCGGAGGAGCGCAGGCAGCTGGTAGCACAGGGACTTTCCGCCGCCCGTGGGCATGACCGCGAACACGTCTTTCCCTGCCAGGATACTGGCGATGATGGTCTCCTGGTTCTGGCGAAACGACTCAAATCCGAAAGCCGTGCGGAGGGTGTGCAGGATGGTGGGATCGATTGAAGAAGTCTGATCGCTCATGCGTTTTCATCACCTAATATCGGAACAAAGCGGGGATATTGTCAGGAGAACAACGAAAGAAAACGGGGTAAGGAATTGTATTTCTCCTTACCCCTGACCTTCATTCCGCAATCCGCATTCCGAAATCCGCAATCGTCATTCCCACTCGATCGTGCTCGGCGGCTTGGACGAGATATCGTAGACCACGCGGTTCACGCCTTTTACCTCATTGATGATGCGGTTCGACATGATGCCAAGCAGGTCATAGGGGATCCTGGCCCAGTCAGCGGTCATGCCGTCCTGGCTCGTGACCGCGCGGATGGCGACCACGTTCTCGTAGGTCCGTTCGTCGCCCATGACGCCCACGGTCTTGATCGGGAGCAGCACGGCAAAGGACTGCCAAATCTCTTTATACAGGCCGGCTTTTTTTATTTCCTCGATAACGATGGCATCGGCCTCTCGTAGGAGACTGGTCCGTGCCTCGGTCACTTCACCGAGGATGCGGATGGCCAGGCCCGGTCCGGGAAAAGGCTGGCGATCGATGATGTCGTCGGGCATCTTCATCTCGCGGCCGATGGCGCGAACCTCGTCCTTGAACAGTTCCCGGAGCGGCTCCACCAGCTTCAGCTTCATCTTCTCGGGCAATCCGCCCACGTTGTGGTGCGACTTGATGATCGCCGACGGGCCCTTGAACGAAACGCTTTCGATCACATCGGGATAGAGTGTGCCCTGGACCAGGAACTCCGCCCCTCCCACTGCATGGGCTTCCCGCTCGAACACATCGATAAAGGTATTGCCGATGATCTTCCGCTTCTTCTCCGGGTCCTCTACCCCCTTGAGCTTGGCAAGGAATTCCGCTGACGCGTCGACATATTTAAGGTTCAGCCCCATGTCTTTAAATGTATGTTGGACCTTTTCAGCCTCGTCCTTGCGGAGAACACCGTTGTTCACGAAAATGCAGGTTAACTGCTTACCGATGGCCTTGTACACAAGCACAGCAGCGACCGAGGAGTCCACACCGCCGGACAGGCCGCACAGGGCCTGCTTGCTCCCCACGGCCTTGCGGATCTCGCCGACCGAATAATCCACAAAGGACGCCATGGTCCAGGTCGGCTCGCATTTGCAGATCCCATACACGAAGTTCCTCAGGATCTGGACGCCCTGCGGCGTATGCACCACCTCGGGATGGAACTGGACACCGTAGAACCTCCGTTTCTCATCCGCCATGGCTGCGGTCGGAGAGTTGTCCGTATGCGCTATGGCCGCGAAGCCTTCCGGCATTTTCTCAATGCGGTCGCCGTGGCTCATCCAGACAGTGGCTTTGCCAGCCGTGCCGATGGCGGAGAACAATCCCTCGTTCTTATGGATGTTGAGCTCCGCCCTGCCGAACTCGCGTTTGGCGGATTTGGCCACCTGTCCGCCGAGCACATGGGTCAAGAGCTGCATACCGTAGCAGATGCCGAGCACCGGGATGCCGAGA
>JANPMZ010000076.1:0-7513 GCA_031427195.1 Nitrospirota bacterium | reverse complement strand
GTATCAAAAGGGTCAGAGAACTGCGTTGCAAAATCAAAAACGAGGCTGGCGAGTTTGAGAACATGCCTCCTGACCGCGACTGCTATAAAATGTCCGGCGAAGGCGTTCTCTTTGCAAAAACGTAACCGGACATTACTGACTTCCACTAATGTTTCAAGACTTTACTATAAGTGGCTGTAAAAGTCCAGAGAAGAGACGAGCGCAAAAGAGCGAGTGAAAAAAAGGGCGTGAAATATTCACGCCCTCATGCTGCATTTATTATCAGTGTTTCCTGTCTCTCGGCGGACAAGGATCATTGCCGTAGCTGTCCTTGTCCTGAATCCGGCCGTCTCTGCCGTGGATAACCAGCTCACTTTGCTGGTTCCGCGCAATCTCGCGGGCGAGATCCACAGCTTGTTCTTTCGTTGGCGTGATCGTCGTCAACCTGCTGTTGCCTTCGCCCCCATGTTAGTGAACAGGCCCCTGCAACTCTGACAAGTTGCAGGGGTTTTTTATTCAAAGCTTCAAGTTCCGGAATTCCTTGTCCGCCCCGCTATTGACTATATCCACCAGAACTTCTTTTACCCGCTTCGGGCCTATGGTTTTTGCAGCTTCTTCAAGAATGTCCTCTGTCTCGAACGTTTCTATTCCCCGCTTCCCTGCCTCCGCCAAAATATCCTCATCATCCGTCGCGAGGACCATGCTTCTTTCCTGCGCCACCGCGATGCATGCTCGGTCGGTGTCGCTGAACTTCCTCGGCAGACCCGAGATAATCCCGAATTCCTTTTCCGTGAGATCGTCGATCATCGCGGTTTTTCCATCCGTGATAGACATTGCCAGCGCCTTCAACTCAGGAAAGCGCTTTGTCCCCCGCTCCGCTTCATCGCGCACGAGGCTCAGGACGGACAGCCTTCCCTGAAAGGTCCTCTCTAAAAGGCCGTAGTGCCCCGCCCGCGCGAAGTGGGAATAGGCAGAGGTATCAAGCAGGATGCTTTTCAATTGCGCCTCTGCCTCTTTTGAGCCCGCTTTCAGCCAGGGCTTTTTTCAGCTCGAATATATCCTTGTTCAGCAGTTCCGCAAGCCTGCTCACCGTCACCTTGCCCATGAGGTATGCGTCAAGCGCAAGCCGCACGTACCGCTCCGGCAGACCTTCGGGCGCCGGAGTCTCCTCGGTCACGCCGAAGATGGAGCCTTCCAGGGCATTCGGCTTGATCTGAAGGAAATCGTCCTTCCGTGTTTTCGGGATCACGTTCACGTTGATGAGCCGGTACACCATGGCCTGATAGCTCACGCCGAAATACCGTTTGAGCTGAATCACCTCTTCCGGACCGACATGCTTGTTGAGATTTTTTATCGCCTTCTCGATCGCCCGTTTGGGCATCAGGAACGCGGAGGCGAACAGATCGGCGAACCGTTCGACCGGGGATTTGTCGCCCTGCAGGTAGTTCTCCTGGGTAGTGTGGTCGATCAGGATCCCGCTGCGCCGGTGCCTGAGGCAGTGGCAATATTCATGAGCAGCAGTGAACACCTGGCGGGAAAGCGGGCGGGACGAATTGATGATGATGAACGCGCCGTTCTTGCGGCTGTAGAGAAACGCGCCGTCGAATGCGGTCATACCCATGTCCTGCCGGATGACGTGGACGCCCTGGGACTCGATCAGGCTGAAAATGTCTTTCATGGGCTCGTCGCCCAAACCAAGCCGTCTCCATTCGTTCTCCGCCGTCTGTTCGGCGTCCTCGATAAGGGCGGGCAGGCTTTTCGAAGCCCCCGGCCGTTCGGTGTATTCAGGCGGCAGCTGGGGCAGCTGGCCAGTCTCCTTTTCCAGAAAAGCGTAGTCCTCGCAGAACTTGGCCGCCCGATCCAGTGCCTCGCGCTCGACGGCCCCAAGATTGTCCACGCGGAAGAGCGCGGCAAAGGGCTCCTCTTCGTCGCGCATGAAGTACGCAGCATCGCGGTGAAACGCCTTGGCCAGTCTGGTGATGTTTTCGAGCCCCGGCAGCCTCTTGCCGCTCTCGACCATGGATATAAACTCCTTGGTGACGCCGAGCTGCCGGGCAAGCTCTTCCTGAGTCTGGCCGTACTGCTGGCGAAGCTCTTTTACCTTCTTGCCGATAAGCTCTTTCATCGAATACACCTCCCTTTCCTTCACTTTCAACATATAACATTAAGTTAACTTTGTCAACAAAATATCTAATTTAGTTAACATTGTAATTTCACGAGGTGGTGGTGTGAATAAAAAAAAGCCCCGGCTATCCCAAGAAGACATCATATCCTATAGCTGTTGCAGGGCAAAAGAGAGCTGGTGCCGGACAAAGGCGGAGTGCGTCTTGAAATGCAAACTCTTTTAGTCTTTCTGTTACGATCAAAGATCTGTCCGCATATAAACACCAAGGGCGGCCTTGTGGGCCGCCCTTGTATTGCTACATTTAATTTTACTTCGTCCCCGAACCGCCGATGCCTTTTTCCTTGAGCTTGGCATGTGCCGCCGCAAGCCGGGCGATCGGCACCCGGTAGGGGGAGCAGCTAACATAGTTGAGCCCGCTCCGGTAGCAGAACTCCACGCTTGCCGGATCGCCGCCGTGCTCGCCGCAGATGCCGACCTTGAGGTTCGGCCTGGTGCCGCGGCCCTTGGCCACGCCGATCTTTATGAGCTGGCCCACGCCCTCCTGGTCCAGGGTCTGGAAGGGGTCCTTCTCCAGGATGCCGTTTTCGGTGTAGTAGGTGATGAACTTGCCCGCGTCGTCGCGGCTGAAGCCGAAGGTGGTCTGCGTCAGGTCGTTCGTGCCGAAGGAGAAGAACTCCGCATCTTTTGCGATCTCGTCCGCGATCATGGCTGCGCGCGGCAACTCGATCATGGTCCCGACGAGGTAATTGACCTTCACGCCTTTTTTCTTCATGACCTCATCCGCCGTTGCCTTGATGAGCTCTTTCTGGTTCTGAAGCTCCTTTTTGATGCCGACGAGCGGCACCATGATCTCGGGCACCACCTTTTTGCCCTTCTTCGCGAGTTCACAGGCGGCCTCGATGATGGCCCGGGTCTGCATGCGCGTGATCTCGGGATACACGATGCCGAGTCTGCAGCCGCGGTGGCCGAGCATGGGATTCAACTCATGCAGTTCCTCAACACGATGGAGCAGCTTCTCCTTCTTCGCGATGGACGCCTTGGGCGCCTTCTTCGCCTGCATCACGGCAACCTCGACCATGAGTTCCTCGCGTTTGGGCAGGAATTCGTGGAGCGGCGGATCGAGAAGACGGATCGTGACCGGGAAGCCGGCCATGGTCTCGAAGAGGCCCTTGAAGTCGGAACGCTGCATGGGGAGGAGCTTAGCCAGCGCCTTCTCCCGGTCCTCGGTATTGTCGGCCAGGATCATCTGTTGTACGATAGGCAGCCGGTCGGCAGCGAAGAACATATGCTCGGTGCGGCAGAGCCCGATGCCTTCGGCGCCGAATTTCATGGCCATCATGGCATCGCGGGGAATGTCGGCGTTGGCCCGGACGCCCATGGTGCGGATGTCATCGGCCCATTTCATGAGCGTTCCGAAATCGCCGCTCACTTCCGGCTCCATGGTCGGCACTTTGCCGAGGATGACGCGGCCGGTGCCGCCGTCAAGGGTGATGTGGTCGCCCAATTTCACCGTGATCTTGCCGACGGTGAACTTTTCCGCTTTCACGTCTACCCTGATCGATTCGCAGCCGGCCACGCAGGGCTTGCCCATGCCGCGGGCAACGACAGCCGCGTGAGAGGTCATGCCGCCACGGGCCGTCAGGATGCCCTGTGCCGCATCCATACCGTGAATATCGTCAGGTGTGGTCTCGGGCCGGACGAGGATGACCTTGCCGTTTTTCGCGTGCTTCACTGCTTCATCGGCGGTGAAAACCACTTTGCCCGATGCGGCGCCGGGCGATGCGGGAAGGCCCTTGGCAATGACCTGGATCTTTGCCTTGGGATCGATAATGGGATGGAGCAGCTGATCAAGCGAGGCCGGCTCAACGCGCAGCACCGCTTCCTCCCGGGAGATAAGGCGTTCCCCGACCATGTCCACCGCGATCTTGACCGCTGCGTGGGCCGTGCGCTTGCCCGTGCGGGTCTGGAGCATATAGAGCGTGCCGTCCTGCACCGTGAACTCGAAATCCTGCACATCGCGGTAGTGTTTTTCAAGCTTGTTCGTAATCTCGCGGAGCTGTTTGTACACCTGCGGCATTTCCTTGGCAAGTTCAGAGATCGGATTCGGTGTGCGGACGCCTGCCACGACGTCCTCGCCCTGGGCGTTTGTCAGGTACTCGCCATAGAACTCCTTGGCGCCGGTCGAAGGATCGCGGGTAAAGCCCACGCCCGTTGCCGAGGTGTCACCCATGTTGCCGAAGACCATGGCCTGAATGTTCACCGCGGTCCCGAGATTGCCGGGAATGTCGTTCAGCCGCCGGTAGGTGATGGCCCGGGTGTTGTTCCAGGAGCCGAAGACCGCATCGCGCGCCATAATAAGCTGCTCAAAGGGGTCCTGCGGAAACGGCCGTTTGGTGATCTGCTTCACTTTCACTTTGAACTTGTCGACGATCCCCTTCAGGTCCTCGGCATTGAGATCGATATCGAGGCTTACTTTCCTCTTTTTCTTCACTTCGTGCAGGATGTGCTCGAACACATCCTTTTCGATGCCCATGACCACGTTCCCGAACATCTGGATGAACCGGCGATAGGCATCCCAGGCGAAGCGCTCATTATCAGACATACGGATCAGGCCCACGATGGTCTGGTCATTCAATCCCAGGTTCAAAACCGTATCCATCATGCCGGGCATGGAGAACTTGGAGCCCGAACGGACCGAGACGAGCAGCGGACGGTTCGCGTCGCCGAACTTGAACCTGCCGCCCAGCGCGTCCTCTACCTTCTTCATGTACACTTGCACATCGGCGTCAAGACCTTCCGGTACGCGTTTGCCGAGGTCATAGAACAGGTTGCAGACCGCGGTCGTGATGGTGAACCCTGGAGGGACCGGAACGCCGGCATTCGTCATCTCGGCCAAGCCGGCCCCCTTGCCTCCGAGCAGGTCCTTCATCGCCCCCGTACCGTCAGCCTTGCCGCTGCCGAAAAAATAAATGTATCTCTCCCCCGTAGCCATATGACCATACCTCCTGGAAAAAATTTTTCACACCGAGTATTCAGAAGCCGGTATCGGAGCTCAAGAGACGTGTCTCTCAACGACCCCGGCCTGCCGGCTTCTGTAATCTGTTATGTCGTTTCTTCGGAACTCAGGACCAGGCGCGAAAAATCCGCGATCTGCGAAAAAAGCCCCGTAATGCCGGCCAGCAGCGCCAGGCGGTTCTCCTTCACGGCGGCGTCCTTGTCCATCACCATGACCTTGTCAAAAAAGGCGTCCACCGGTTTCCGCAGCGACGCAATGTCCGCCAGGGCGCCGCGAAAATCGAGCGTTGCTGTTTTTTCCGCGACGCGGTCCTTGATCCGCACATAGGAAGCGTAGAGCGTTTTTTCCTCGTCCTGCCTCAGCAGCCCTTCGCGAACAACGCCGGCAAAATTTTTCGGCACGATATTCCCGGCCCGCTTGAGCGCCGTTACGAGAGGCCGGTAATCCTCGGAGGTCCTCCAGAGCTCGAGCGCCCTGACCTTCTCCTTCGCTATCAAGGGGTCGTCGAAGTTCACGGAAAGCGCGGCATCCACCACATCGGACCGCAACCCTTCGCTGATCAGCATCCCGGCAAGGCGCTGACGCATAAAATCGAGCGTATCAGACTGCACCCGCAGAGCATCTTCTTTGTTGAGCCCCAGCCCGTTGCAGGCCTCGGCGATGAGGGTGGATAAGGACAACCGTTGGTTCCGGTCGAACAGCATGCTCAGGATGGCGATGGACTGCCTACGAAGCCCGTAGGGGTCTTCCGATCCGCTCGGAACAAGACCGACGGAAAAGCAGCCCGTAATGGTGTCGATCCGGTCGGCGATCCCGACGCAGGCGCCTTCGAGCGACGCCGGAAGCGTGTCTCCGGCAAAACGGGGCTGATAGTGCTCCAGGATCGCATCGGCGACCCGGGGGCCTTCATTGGAAAGGAGCGCATAGTGCCTGCCCATGACCCCCTGCAGCTTGGGGAACTCGCCCACGATACCGGTAAGCAGGTCGGCCTTGCACAGATGCGCTGCGCGCTCAGCCACCTTCGCATCAGCGCCCATGGCCCCGGCAAGCGAGCTTGACAATTTTTTAATACGTTCCAGTTTATCGTGGACCGTGCCGAGCTTTTCCTGGTAGGTGACCTTTTTAAGGCCCTCGACCCGGTCAGCAAGCGGGACCTTTACATCATGATCAAAGAAATAGGCGGCATCGGACAGCCGTGCCGCGAGCACCCGCTCGTTGCCTGCGCGCACGACCTCCATGTCCTCGGCCCGGGTGTTGCTGATCGTAATGAAATGAGGGAGCAGGTCCCCCTGCTGGTCAATGACGCTGAAGTAGCGCTGGTGCTCCCGCATGGCGGTGATCAGCACTTCCTTCGGGACCCGCAGAAACTCCTTGTTGAATGAGCCCATGACCGGCACGGGATATTCCACGAGGTTCGAGACCTCTTCGACAAGGCCCTGGTCATCGAGCACCCTGCCGCCCTTTGCGAGGGCCAGCTCTTCCGTCTGTTTCACGATCCGCTGTTTTCGGACCGCAGGATCGATAACAAAGAAGTTGGGCTCGGCCTGGGCCTGGTAGGACTTCAGGTCCCTGACCAGGAAAGCGCCGGGACTCATGAACCGGTGGCCGCGGGAGAGGTTGCCGCTCTTGATGCCGCCCAGCTCAAAGGGGATGACAGCGCCGCCACAGAGTGCCAGTATCCAGTGGATGGGTCGCGCGAACCGAATGTCCTTGTCCATCCACCGCATGGTCTTCGGGAACGGGATCGACAGAATGAAACCCGGCAGCACCTGCCGGAGCCATGCAGCGGTATCACCGCCTGCTTCGTCGATACGGACCGCCACGTACTCGCCCTTGTCGGTCTGCTTGATCGTCAGTTTTTCAACTGACACGCCGTTCTTTTCAGCAAAGACCAACGCTGCTTTGGAGGGTTTCCCGTCGGCATCGAAGGCGATCTTCTTCGGCGGCCCCACGACCTCTTTCGAGAGGTCCAACTGCCGCTCGGCAAGCTGCGGGACCATGAGGATCAGCCGCCGCGGAGTGCCATAGGCCTGCAGGACGCCGCCATCGATCGTCACGCGACCGCTTGCCAGGAGCGCTGTAAAAAGCTCCTTCATCTTCTCCAGTGCCGGGTTGATGAACCGGGAAGGGATCTCCTCGGCGCCGATCTCTAATAGAAATTCTTTCGACAAAAAAAGCTCCTAAGATGAACCTGTCTACTGTCTACTGTCTACTGTCTACTGTCTACTGACTCCCGGACCCTGTTTCTTCAACATCGGAAATCCCTTTTCCTCGCGCAGAGCCAAATAGGCATGGGCGCAGAGCCGGGCAAGTTTCCTGACGCGGCCGATATAGCCTGTCCGTTCGGTCACGCTGATCGCTCCTGCGGCATCGAGCAGGTTAAACGTGTGCGA
>JANPMZ010000075.1:0-2806 GCA_031427195.1 Nitrospirota bacterium | reverse complement strand
ACACCCCTGCCCGTCCGATAGATCGAAGGGTCGAGGTGGAAACAATCCTTCAGGACCGCTCCGTACCGCTCGATATCCTGGTCTATACGCCGCGTGAGATGAACTATCTTTATTCCATCGGCAGCCCATTCATTGAAGAGGTTATCGAAACAGGGAGGGTGCTCTATATGCGCAAGGCCACCGGAAACACGGCAGTAAGCGTCAGTAATGGGTCAGACAGGAGAACCCGAACATGATAACCGAGAACACAGTGAAGGAAATAACCAAGGCGATTATCAATACCGTCAAACCGGCCAAGGTGATTCTTTTCGGATCCTATGCGCGCGGCAATGCAGGCACCGATTCCGATCTTGATTTTCTTGTCATTGAGGATCTTCCGTTCGGACCGGGCGGAAGCAGAAGAAAAGAGTCAACCATGCTTTGGGAAATTCTTGCAAGCTTCAGTGTGGCCAAAGACATTCTCGTATACAGCAGCGACGAAGTCAGCATGTGGCAAAACACCAGAAACCATATCATAGCTCGGGCACTCAGAGAGGGCAGGGTTTTGTATGAACGATCTTGAACATGCCAGAAACCTGTTGACCTTGGCATATCATGATTTGACGGCATTGAAAGGTATGCAGGATGCCGAAATGTTTACCGATGGCATCTTTGGTTTTCTTGCACAACAGTCCGTGGAGAAAGCTTTGAAAGCATGTATCTCGACGCAGGGCGGCACCTATCCGACCGTTCATGACATCTGAGAGCTTATTGCAGTTCTCAAGGATATGGGCTCTGCTGGAGAAGGTCTCGAGGAATATGCCGATTTGAATCCTTTTGCCGTACAGTTCAGATATTCGATTGTCGATTATGGAGAAGAATCGCTTAACCGGGATGAAACGATCAACAAAGCCCAGGCTTTGTACGACAGGGTCAACGGAATAATCGCAAAGAGCGAAGGTGTGGCCGGGGAACAAAGGCCATGAGAGCAGGTTGGGTTGAGAGAAGCGAAAACAGAGCAGATTGTCAGGCTCAGGCTATTGCTCGGGGTATAATTGATAATGAAATATTACTTAGAAACAAATGCATTGTACTCAATAAATAAATTCACAGAAAATAACATTAAACATTTCTATACCTCTGCGAGGGCAATTATTGAGTTAATCTCCGGGATAACTGAATCGAAATATCATAAAAGAGAAAAGTGTTTTTAGCGGCATACGTAAAAGCGGAGTTCAAGTCGATTGGTTAATGCCAGAAGAGATAATCTTTCAGAGCTTTGATTCAATAAGAGAATATGAATTCCAAGAAGAGAGAGTAGCGTTTGCAAAATCTATCATGGATAGAATCATCAGGTCTGAAAATTTTAATGATTTTATAAACTCATCTGAATTCAATCACCAACAGTATGGTCTGCAATTTTATAAAGATTTAGATAAAGAGTTGAGTGTTACTTTTATAAAATCGACTATCAAGGGAAGTAAAGAAATAATGGAGTCCTTGCAACTTGCGGGGAATCCAACGTTGCTACCGCGCCATCCTCTGCCTGAAAGCCTCATACAAAATCACCGCCGCCGCAGTAGCCACATTCAGCGAGTCAATCGTTGATGCCATGGGAATGCGGACCTGCAGATCGATATCCGCCATGATGTCCTGCGGAAGTCCGGCTCCTTCCTGTCCGAGAAAAGAAAAGCCGGCCAAAGATATTTTCATACACTTCAACCGGCTTCGTGCTGTTGTAATCTGGTCTTTCACACCATCATGCATACATCAAGCGCTGACCTTTCGGCGCGGGAATGGGATCTCCGAATTCACGCGCGGTATCGAGCCACAACCGGATTGCCTCTTTGGCATTGGCGAGAGACGCTTCCTGCGTATCGCCGTGTGCTATGCACCCAGGCAATTCGGGCACTTCAGCGATGAAGACTTTATCTTCTTCGCTCCAGTAAAGAATGATTTCATATTTATCCATTGGTTTCTCCTCGTAAATTGTACCGTAAAATCACCGACCGAACTTGACGGATCTGATAAGCTTTCGCCTTGCTGCCGTCCCTTTGGAGGTTGATCCTTTCCTCCACACCCTGCTTCCTAAAGAGGTGATGACTCCCGCGTACGCGTGTCTCAAATCCGAGCCTTAGCAGCAAATGACACAATTCATCAAATTCGATGTTTGCATCGGAATTTCCGAGCAGGATTTGTTCCAGCAGCTTTTCGTATTTTCCCATTTGGTTTCCGCCAGCGACCGATGTCTTTAAACTACCATATTCCAGCGGTGTGTTCAAGTGGAAGTGTGCACCTCTGGAGTCCAGAAGAACCAAGTCAACACTGCTACCGCGCCATCCTCTGCCTGAAAGCCTCATACAAAATCACCGCCGCCGCAGTGGCCACATTCAGCGAGTCGATCGCTGATGCCATGGGAATGCGTACCTGCAGATCAATGTCCGCCATGATGTCCTGCGGAAGGCCGGATCCTTCCTGTCCGAGAACCATCACCGTTGGTTTTTTTAGGTCGATGTCGAAGTGGGTCGTCCTTCCGGTCAGCACCGTCGCCACTGTTTGAAAGCCCTTCTGTTTGCAGGTCTTAATGAACGCTGATGCATCCCCACAATGAACGATCGGCACGCGCAGGATGCTGCCCATGGACGCCCGGATGGCCTTTGGATTAAAAGGGTCCACGGTATTCGACGTGATCGCCACGCCTGATGCGCCTACCGCCTCGGCGGTCCTGATGATGGTCCCGAGGTTTCCCGGGTCCTGAAGCTGATGGGCCATGATAATGAGGCCGGCGTCATTAGCCAGCAGGCCCTGCTCGGAATATGCCTTCATC
>JANPMZ010000074.1:0-3617 GCA_031427195.1 Nitrospirota bacterium | reverse complement strand
CATAAATCGCAGATATTCCTTCATTGCTTTTCTTTTCGTACCCCCGAATTGAGCCAATACCGTTGCTGTATCCATCCATGGGTACTTTGCTTTTTCGATCACGGCCCAATGGCCGCTCCAGGGGTATTTGCCCATCTCTGCCATGGTTTGGATGATATTGGCCCGAACAGGATTAAGATGGATATAGCGGACGAGGGCAAGGAGATAGTTGTCTTCGTCGCAGAGAATGGATTTGTACCGGTTTTCGAAAAGATGCCCCTTCCGACCGTGCCTGCGGTTGAAGTATTGGGCGTACCAGGTAAGGAGTTTTCTCATGACGGCTGAGATGCCGTCTTGGCCGCTTCGGAATAGCAGGTGAACATGGTTGTCCATGAGGACCCAGGCGTATATTGAGCATTTTGCGTCCTGAACGTTTTGTCCAAGACGCTCAAGGAAGCGGGCCTTGTCCTCTGCGTCGCGGAAGATGTTTGACTTGTCGACCCCCCGGACCATGATGTGGTGCAAGGCGCCGGGGGCGTCTAAGCGGGCGTGACGCGGCATGAAGGAATATTATCGACTTCCAATGGCGATGTCAAGTGTTTTGCAATGTAAGTAACAACGTCCCCAAGATTCCGCAAGTCGTCCTGCTATAGGTTCTCTACTATAGGTTCTCTATAGGTTCTGGTTGGCGCGCTTCGTGTGTTCGGGATATATTAATCGGCAGCGGCAGTGTGTTCCCAAGATGTTTCAGAAAATCAACGAACGGGTGACTGCCGATTGATCTCGACAAGATCGTTTTTTGTGGCAGGACGATAATCGGATGGAACTTCAAATATCCTTTTGTCCAGCTTGATCGTTCTGATGTTCGTTAACTGGGCGGCATGAGAGTTGTCTTCTGCTTCGGATTTAATGACGACGCCAAGGTCTTTGGAATACCACTCTATCACGGTGAACTGTTTGCCATCGAGCACGTATGTGACACGGTATTTTGTTGTCGCATAGCCAGAGACTGTTTCCCGCCCAATCTCGGCTCTCTTGATTTCCTCTCCTGGCTTCAAATCGGCCAGCATCTTATATTGTTGCGGAGGAACAGGCTGGATAAGGTAGAGTTTCTTGTCCGGCCAGAGGATGGTTATGGTTTTGTTGTCCTCGCGGAAGATAGCGGCCCGCTTTCCCTCAGGTGCGTTCTCATTCATCCTCCATTTACCCGAAGCAACATAAAAAACACTCTGCTTCGATTGCCCGGCAATCACAACGTGAGAGTCGGCGGTGAACTCCGCTGCCCAGAGCGGAAGGGAGAAAAGGATGATTGTAATCGTTTAAAGGTTTTGTTTAAGTTTACGCATTATAAGAGCCGGTTTGCGGAAAGCATAAATAGAAACAACATCCCCTTGGTTCCTCATAAAGCAATTGTCAAGTTACAAGACGTGACCCTGATATGCTGCTCTGATATGCTGCTTTTGATGACACTTGTGTCAACATGTAAGATTTGACCCCAATACCCACTGTACCCCCTGCCTCCCTGCCGATACAGAACATCCATCGTAATTTTTCGCAGCGTCCCTAATACTGTCAAGTGTTTTGCAACGTAAGTAACAACGTCCC
This sequence comes from Nitrospirota bacterium, assembly GCA_031427195.1. Lineage (GTDB taxonomy): Bacteria > Nitrospirota > UBA9217 > UBA9217 > UBA9217 > GWC2-56-14. The sequence goes on along the minus strand of JANPMZ010000074.1, from coordinate 2,033 downwards.
CAAGTGTTCGGAAAGTGAATATTTGCCGAGCATCGGGAACGTCGGCAGAGGGAAAGGCTGGCCCGGAGTGGTCGTAAGCGTAATGGGCGTGGCATAGGTCGGGCCCGCGAGCTCGGCCTGGACCTTGAAGTCCTTCGGCAGCATGGCCGCGATCTCGGCAGAGATGGGCTGGCCCTGCGACACAAAGCCCGTGTTCACCTGGGATGCGATTCCCTTGGGCACGGCCTGGTACTCCGGCCCCGCCTGCAGAGTCATACCCACGATCGAGAAGGTCATGTTCGCGATGGGAGTTGGAGCCTGCTGGGCGGACGAAACACCGCAAAGGCTTGAGGCCAGGAGCACTGTTGCGAATATGTGAAGAAGTCTCTTCATAGATCCTTTGTTTATCATCGTTTTGACTCTTTCAAGCAAGAAATCGAGTTCTCATAATAGACCGCCACGCACTTAAACAGCAACATCCCATTTGTCTTTCTAATCGAACTATTACCGAACCACAACAGTTGCTTGTATTTTCTTTTCGTGATTTTTAATCATAACTATGGTCCTACCAGCTTCAATGGCGTTTATTGTTCCATCAGCATCCACAGTAGCCACAGTTTCACTATTGCTGGTGTACGTCGTCCCGTATTCCGAACCTGAGATATCTCGTGTTATGCCGTCACTGTAAGAGCCGTAAACGTACAATCTGTCGGTCGTCCCTGAACGCATGACGAACAGTTTCTGATCTTGGCCCACGGTTATGTCAATCAGAGAAACAAGTGCGGGCAATGCGGCAATGATGGTGACAGTTGTTTCAGGCGCGGTACCTGTTGCTTGGCCCAAAACATGCCCAGCTGCATGAATGGTGACAGATCCCACATAATCATTCGGCAGAGTGAAGGTCCAGGTATACGGCGGCAGCACGCTGATACCGTTTCCAAAAAGTCTCCCATCAGCGCCATATGCAAAGAATAGAACTTCGGCGAGTGGGCTAGTGTTTCCCGGGTCTACTTGGGCGGTTATGATACTCCCGGTCTGAACCGCAGTGCCTGCTGCCGGAGCATTCATGGAGAAACCCCAGGATAAAGGCACCCTCAACAGAAGTCCTGCCAAAACGAGAAGCAGAAACAGTATATTTTTTGTAGACACGGAAACCTCCCTTGCCATGGCTTAAAAACCAGGCAGCGCAAAAACACTGCTGTTTGCGGTCGTAAGTTCCTGATCAAGTAATTCATGAACTATATCAGCAGTCCGATTTTTTTTGCCGATCTTGGGGACGTTGGTTCTCAGAATGCTTTCAGCTTTTGCCAGCAACCACGTCTTCCCTCGCCAGCGCCCGATTAATGCTCGATGTGTTGTCAAGCTTAAAGCACTCTATGAACCAACGTCCCTAAGTGCTCTCCGGTTGTCCATAAGGACCCATGCATAGACTGTGCATTTTCCCTCCGTGACGGTTTGGCCGAGTCTTTCGAGGAACCGGGCTTTGTCGAGGAGTTGTCAAGCTGTCAGCATCCTAAGAACCAACGTCCCCTATGTTCCTCGAAAACAAGAGGAGTTGTCAAGCTGTAAGCATCCTAAGAACCAACGTCCCCTATGTTCCGTCCCCTATGTTCATGGGAGGATTCTATTGAAACCCCTCTGCGTTGTCAAGCTTAAAGCACTCTATGAACCAACGTCCCTAAGTGTTCCAAGTGTTCTGTTCCCAAGATGTTTCAGAGAATCAACGAGCGGTTAACTGCCGATTGATCTCTGCAAGATCGTTTTTTGTGGCAGGATGAAAATCGGAGGGAACTTCAAATATCTTCTTGTCCAGCTTGATCGTTCTGATGTTGGTTAACTGGGCGGTATGAGCGTTGTCTTCTGCTTCGGATTTAATTACGACGCCAAGGTCTTTGGAATACCACTCGATCACGGTGAACTGTTTGCCCTCGAGCACGTACGTGACGCGGTATTTTGTTGTCGCGTATCCGGAGACTGTTTCCCGCCCTATCTCGGATCTTTTGATCTCTTCTCCCGGCTTCAGATCGGCCAGCATTTTATATTGTTGCGGAGGA
>JANPMZ010000073.1:0-6990 GCA_031427195.1 Nitrospirota bacterium | reverse complement strand
CTCTTCAAGGCGCCGCGTTCCTACAGCATGCCTGTCTGGTCGCTGGCGGTCATGTATGTGCTCTCAAAAGTTCTTGAACATTTTGACCAGAGCGTTTATGTTGTGACCGGGTTCGTGAGCGGTCACACGCTGAAGCATGTTTTGGCCGCGGCGGGGACGGGGTCTATAGTAAAAATGCTGTATAGCAGGAAAGAGGCTTTGCTCGGGCACGAAGGAAAAAAAGTATCATCTTGAACGGATTCACTTCTTGAAACGCTCCCCGTATACGATCCGGCGCTGAACAGTTCAGGATAGCGGCGCCGTCGGGCATGCGATAACAGCAGGGAGGGGCTGCAGGGTGAATGATCCACACAAAACAACACCGGGTACGGGCGTCATGCCTGAGGAGATGTCGCCGACGGCCCTTAAGGCGCTTGCGGCCGATATTCTGCGTCTTTCGAAGCTGCTTACCAGGGACCGCAGCGAGCTCCCGACCGTCTATCTGAACGACGCTGCCTTGCGCAAGGCCTACCAGACATATTTTCTTCCGCCGAACCGCGCTAAGGTCCTGCTTGCCCTGACCGAGCTTTCGCTCCATCCCCACGGGGTGCTCCGGAAGGACCGGCTCAGGGTCCTGGATCTGGGGTCCGGCCCGGGCACGGCAGTGCTCGGGACTATCGATTTTTTTTCGCAGCAGGACCATCGGCCCTTCCTGGAGTTTACCGCCCAGGACCAGGTGGCCGGGAACCTCAAAGAAGCCTCCCTGCTTTTTTCGGACCTGCAGCACGGATATTACGCCGCCTCCACGCTCATCACGATCCATTCCACGATCGATAAGGTCGAAGCGAAGCTCGACGGCCATTACGATATCATCATGCTGTCAAACCTGTTGAATGAGCTTTACGCACAGGATGCAGCGAAACTTTCCCGGCGCACGGCGCTTCTGGCGCATTTGCTGAGAACCTTCCTGATGCCGGACGGCAGCTGCATCCTTGTTGAGCCTGCGCTGCAGGGGACCTCGCGCGACCTGTTGCTGATCCGGGACGCTCTTTGCGAACAGGGATTCACGGTCTATGCTCCCTGCCTCAGGCAGGGACCCTGCCCCGCGCTCCTGAATCCGAAAGACTGGTGCCACGAAGACATTCCCTGGGAAGCGCCGCCATTGATCCGCGCGCTCGATAAACTGACGGGCCTGCGCAAGGACGCGCTCAAGTTCTCCTATCTGGTGCTGCGCCGGGACGGGCTCTCACTTTCCGAAGTGTATGGCGCGGAAGCCTTCCGCGTGGTGAGCGAACCGCTCGTCTCAAAAGGAAAAGCCGAGCACTATGTCTGCGGCGGCGCAGGACGAAAGCTGATCACCCGGCTTGATAAGGACACAAGCCCGCAGAATCAAGCCTATTCCGGCCTGCGACGCGGCGATATCGTTGTTTTTGACGACCTGCGGGACGAGGGCAAACGGTTCAAGGTGGAGAAGGGTACCAGCGTTATCCTACAGCGCGGAGGGTCCGGAAGGCGCTGATCGGGAAGATATTGCAGTTTGTGATGAAGCACTTTCTACATAAATATAGAAAAAGACCAAACCTTTTTGACAGGATAACTGGATTGACAGGATTTACAGGATGAAGTGCTTTTATCAGATTTTATCCTGTTATCCTGTCGAAGGTTATTTTTCCGGCTTATTCAGGTCAGGATAACTTGAGGGAGGCGGGTCTTTGTCAGTGTCTTCGGTCAGACGGCCGGATCGCAGCGGCATTACGCCTTTGAATAAATGACCTTCTGGATGGTGCTTTTGTTAAGGTAGCACACGGTCTTCTCTTTTTTTACGCTTAGGAAGGATTCGGGCAGGTTGAGGCAGTCAGATAGCCGCGCTTTTTCTTCTGGCACTTCCGCCAGGAGCTCGCCGCTCAATGTGGTGCCGTCGGTGAACAGCGTGGTGATGTCCTCGATATGCATGAAACTGTAGGCCGGTTCCTCATCGGAGACCGCCACTTCCAGCATGCTGACGCGTTCCTTGTTGATGAACGTGGGGGGCGCGCCCTCTGCCGTGAGCGGAAAGAACCGGTTCGTGTCCTCCAGGAATATCTTGACCTTCTGGTGCAGGGTCAAGACTTCGGGAAAGTATTCGAGAAAGATGTCCCCGGTTCTGGTCTCGCCGCCGATGAGGTGGACCGTCACCAGCTGTTTGTCCTTGGGTACCGCGAACTCCCGCTGCGTCGTCATCCGTTTGCTCCTCCGCGTGTTCCCTGTCAGCTATTCCGCCATACCCGACAACTTCACTGAAATGGCCTTGCTTTTGAACATGGTCAGGAGGCCCTGTTTGTCGATGGCCTTGATATAGGCTTCTTCCGGGGCGACCTGCTTGTCGACCACGAGCTTGAACAGCGCGTCGTTCAGCATGACCATGCCCTGCCCCTTGGCGGTCTGCATGATTGAGGGGATCTGGTAGATCTTGCCTTCGCGGATGAGGTTCGACACGGCGCTGTTCACGAGCAGGATTTCCATGGCGGCGACGCGGCCCTTGGCCTTCTTGCAGAGCGTCTGGGAGATGACCCCCTTGAGCGAGCTGGCCAGCATGGTCCTGATCTGGGCCTGCCGGTCCGCAGGGAACTGGTCAATGATGCGGTCCACGGTGGACGCCGCGGTGGTGGTGTGGAGCGTACCGAACACGAGGTGGCCCGTTTCCGCCGTCTCGATGGCGATGCTGATGGTTTCGAGGTCGCGCATCTCGCCCACGAGCACGATGTCGGGGTCCTCGCGGAGCGCGGCCCGGAGTGCGTTGCTGAATGACTTGGTGTGGACGTGCACCTCGCGCTGATTGATGAGGCAGTTCTTCTTGGGGTGCACGAACTCGATGGGGTCCTCGATGGTGATGATGTGGTCCTTGCGGTTGCGGTTGATGAAATCCACGAGTGCGCAGAGCGTCGTCGATTTGCCCGACCCCGTCGGGCCCGTGACCAGGACGAGCCCTTTGCTCAGGAAGCAGAGGTCGAGGATCTCCCTGGACAGCCCGAGCTTCTCGGCGGTCACGATCTCCATGGGGATCTGCCGGAACACCGCGCCGGGCCCGAAACGGTCCATGAACGCATTGGCGCGGAAGCGCGCCAGGCCCGGGATCTCGTGGGCGAAGTCCGTATCGTGGATTTCGTCGAACTGGGCCGCGTTGTGGGGCGGCATGATGCCGTAGATCAGCTTCTTCATCCGCTCCGGGGTGATGGCTGGCTGGTCCGCAAGCTCCATCATGTCGCCGTACAGCCGGATCATGGGTTTGTGGTTCGAGGTGAGGTGGAGGTCCGACGCGTTCATTCCGGACATCTTCCGGAGCAGGACATTGATCTCGGGTTCGGTGCCTGCGCTTGCAGATTTCGCTGCAGGCGCGGGGGCCATCCGGGGTTCGGGCTCTTCGGTAATGACCTCGGGTTCAAAGTCAGGTTCGATCCCGGAATCGCTTTCGGGTTCGAGCTCCGGCCCGGCAACCGCTTTGCCGCCGTCCGACTGCGAGATCACCGCCCGGACCTGTTCTCCCTGCGCCATGAACATGATACTGTGGGCCTTGGCGTTATACTCGTACCCGAAGTTGGTCGCTTTTTTTTGCGTAAGGTCCTGCTTGTGGGCAAAGGGCGATATCTCGGAGAGGAGCGCGATGATCTGGGGCGTTGAAAGCACCTGGTTGAGCATCGCCTTGGCGCCGAGCTGCGTGCGCAGCATCGGCTCTTTTCCGGTTTCGAGAAGGATCTCTTGCTGGGGCTGCAGTCGTTCGATCAGTTTGTCGAGCTGGCTCATGCGGACGTTCCCCTCGGTCTTATGCTGCTGAAGTTCGGATTCAATGAAGGTGGTTGGCTACGACGTTTTTTTGCTTCCCAGGACGAGGCGGTTGATCTCTGTTCTCAGGTTCTCGGCCAGCACTTCGCCGTAGAACATGCGCGCGGTCTTGTTCAGCTCTTCAACATGGTCCCAGCAGGCATCGCCGTATTTGGCGTGTATTTCGTCTATTTTTTTCAGGAGTGTGGGGGCCTTGGGACCCAGCATCTGCTGGACCAGCGCCTTCACGAGGTCGACGCATTGGTGAGAGAGCTCCAGGTATCCTCCGGAGAACAACCGCTCCATGGCCTCATCAAGGCCTTTGAGCCCCCGGAACATTTTTTGGATATCATCAACGGTTTTTCTGCCGTCCGTCTGAACAAGGATGTTCCTGCAGGCGGAGCTGAATTCGGGCGGCGCATTCCTGAGCGCCTCCCGTCCCTTGTGCGTTAACATGGGAATTCCCTGTTGCATAATAACTGGTTCTCCTCCGGCTGGTCGAGCGCCGTATGCAAGCGTGGAGGGTCTGTGTTACACGAACAAGGTGACCGTGGCGCCCATGCCGTACTCCAGAAAGGTTGCCAGGCCGCCGAACTCTATGCCGTCAATAAGGTCTTTCCGCTTCATGCCCAGCACATCGAGCGTCATCTGGCAGACTACGAGCTTCACGCCCGACTCCCGCGACATGTCCAGAAGCTCCTGGATCGTGGGGACCGACTGTTTTTTGAACATTCCTTTCATCATCATGGACGCCATGGCGGTCATTCCCGGGAGGGAACCGAGGATGTTTGGCATGGGAATGGGCATGGCCGGATTCGCGATCGGCGCCACTTTGAGGTTGGCGCCTTTCTTGAGGATGTTCACGCCGTAGAGGGTAAAGAAGATGGAGGCTTCGATGCCCATGCTGCGGGCGCCTGTGGCGAGCAGCAGCGGCGGGTAAGCCATGTCGAGCGTTCCCTTGGATGCGATGATGGCGCAGCGGTTCCGGGTTGTCTTCTGCTCCACTTCGTGCAGCTTGGTCTCAACGGTCTTGATCTTCTTGCTCAAGGCATCGTAGATCTGGCGCGATGCGCCAACAACGCGCTGGTCGACATACTTGCTGATCGCGGCCTTCAGCTTAGGGTCAAGTTCCTTGTCCAGTTCGTCCGAGATCATGTTGTTCTCCTTTGCCTGAAAGCTCCTGCATCAGCGCTTTGACCGAGAGGATCCGGTCAACGCGGGAGGCATTCGTTCCTACCGTGTACAAGGCTTCTTCCTTGTCGGTATTATAGCCGCCGGAGCTTAACAGGCCATTGCAGATACAGAAAAAGTTCTCATTGTTTTCCTTGGCGCCGCAGATCGTGTATTTGCCTTCAGTGTCCCTTTGCAGCACATATCCCTTGTCGCATTTGGGTTTCCTGAGCTGTTTGAGCGACGATACATACATGGGGGACTGCTTGATGACGCGGAAGGGAAGGCCGCAGGGAGATCCGGGACGGTGCGCCACGACAATGTCCTCGTCTTTGGCGGCGACCACGGCCTGTTTGAAGGCCGCGGAAGCGTTGCTTTCCTCGGTGGCCAGAAACCTCGTTCCCATCTGGACGCCGGCGGCTCCCATTTTCTGATAGCGGACGATGTCCTCGTAGGTATAGATGCCGCCGGCAACGATGACCGGAATATCGCCGTATTTCATCGCCATGTCCTTGACCGGCGCAAACAGGTTCTCGAGCTTGTTGCTTTCAAGCTCAACGTCGTCGATGCGGAACCCGAGGTGTCCGCCGGCAAGGGGTCCTTCGAGCACCACGGCATCAGGCCGGTAGCCCAGCTTCTCCCATTTTTTGCAGATGATCTCGAGCGCGCGGGCCGAGGACACGATTGGGATGAGCGCGGTGTCCTTGGGCGGCTGGATCGCAGGCAGGTTCAGCGGCAGGCCTGCTCCGGAGACGATCGCATCGGCTCCTGCATCGAGGGCGCCCTTTACCGAGTCGTTGTAATCCCGAAACAGGGCCCACATGATGTTGATGCCGGCATACCCGCCTTCCCTGGCGCGGGAAACCTCTTCGTATGCTGCTTCGTAGGCATTGAACTTTTTGCCGGCCCGTTTTGATACCAGCCGGTCCAGGCAGGCGCTCGAAACAAGGCCGGCGCCGCCTTCCCGGGCAACTGCACTGGCCAGCGGGAACAAGGAGACGCCGACGCCCATTCCGCCCTGAATGATGGGGACCGGTATTTTTTTGCCTTTAATAATGAGTGGTTGCAGTTTAGGTCCTGATATCAAGTTGCCCCCTGTACATTCTCAAGCACAGCCTGGAGATGGCGACCAGTATCCATCCTCGTGTGCTGATATGCGTCTTCCCGCGGGAAAATAAGGGAAAAACGTTGTTCACTATACCATAACAAAAAACCAGATTCAACTACGAAATTCATGCCTGTCCGGCGGCGCCGGCGCCGGTCCTGATGCAGGGCCGGGCTGCACGATGCTCAATGCAATAGATGCTCAACAGGCACTCATGTCATGCTGAATAGTTGCAAATATGGTATAGTGTTTTTACGATGCACGTCGCACCAGTAAGGAGGCTTATGCAAACCAAAACCCCATACGAGGATGAGATATTGAAGGAAGTGCGGGATCTGCCCGGCGAGCTTCAGGAAAAACTGGCGAGAATTCTTCACATCATCAAGCAGGAGCTGATGAACGCTCCCGGATTCGATGAGAAAAGGGCCACCGATGATTTTTTGACCGTATGCGGGATGTGGGAGGATGACAGAAGCCCGGAGACGCAGATACAGGATATCCATGCGGGCAGAACATCCACCATGCGTACGGATCGAGAATTGGTATCAGAGCGAATGACCTATTTTACCTCTCCATCCAAACGCTAGCGCACCATTTAAATTACGGCCTCGCAGACGAGGTCTTCTTGTTTTTCATCAGCAGTATTCAGAAAATAAAAAAACGATTTCAACGGCCGCGTGGCGCGGATGCTCCTTTTCGCTCTTCTGTATTGTCTGGAGCTGCCGCCGGTCCGGCTGGTTCCCGTTGATGCGGAAAAGGCGGCTTATTTGTCGGCCCTTTCCGAACTGCATAATTCCGTCATTCCCGAACGTTTTAATCGGGAATCCAGAGGCTTTCAACGTTACTGGGTCCCCGACAGCCGAACGCCCCAATTTGTCCGCCCAGTTCCAACGAGACCGATCGACTGGCCGATGCGCTCACAAGAAACAAACGCCGGG
>JANPMZ010000072.1:0-15591 GCA_031427195.1 Nitrospirota bacterium | reverse complement strand
GGGACGTTGTGTCCCGCGTGTCATTCGTATATTTTAAGTGGAGCTACCTTCCGGATGCGCTCGAAGTCCGCATCATGATGAAGCAGAAAAAGATCATGCTCGATAGCGGTTTGGGCGATCAGGCAGTCGATGGTGCTGCTTAATCGTAAGCCCTTTCTTGCGGCAGTCGAAATAGATGCGTGCGGCGGCAGCGTACGACTCTTTTTCGTCTGACAAGCCGAAGAATCGATGTGTTTCCAAATAGCTTTTTACCGTCGCATGGTCCTTTTCCGTCCTGGTGCCTTGAAGCACCTCCAGGTAGATCAGCGGTGAAATGCCGAATGGAATATTGTTGTCGAGGATTTGCTGGAACCGCTGCACGGAAGCGTTGCCGTCTCCCCGCAGGAACCCGACATGACAAAGTATCCACCAGAACCATTGTCAGGCTCCCTTGCGAAGCTTCTTATGATCGTAGCCGTTGGCGAAAGATATTTTTCCGCGCAGGTCACGCAAGTCGCGGCGCTGCCGTACAGAGATTAGCTCCTCCAGCGCCTCGTGGACCAGTTCCTTTTTGGACCGTGCCGTGGAATGCTGGAAGGCTTTTTTGACCAATTTGTCGTCCAGTACAATGCTCGTCCGCATGCCATACACCTTCTTTAGATCGTTTCCGGATTCACGACGTCCAGCTTTTCCGCTTTTGCAGCGCGCAGGAGCTGGATATCTGAAGCAACAAAAGATACTTTCTCTTTTGCCGCTTTTTGAATCCAGAGCGCGGAAGCAAGATGGACGGAATCGGCGCCTTTGAGGGAATGCTTCGTGGTCAGTTGTTTTATGAAAGGAAGAATTTCATCCTGAAACTCGACAATAAGCAACGCGAGCCAGTCGGACTCGAATTCTGCGAGGGCCTCGCGATAATCCTTGTCCGCGATCTCTTTTTCCCGGCGTTTCCTGTTTAATCCGGCCATGATTTCAGGATAGGCCAGCTTCGAAGTCACGCACATGCCGGAATGCGCCAAAAGCTTATGGACCCTGTCGCTTCCCGGTTCCTGGACATACTTCTTTACGAGTGCGCTGCTGTCGAGATACAGCATCATCGCCGGTCCTCAGTGATTATGGCAGAGACAGCCTTTCCTTTGATCTTTCGCGGACGTTCCACCGACAATCTGGACTTGGGCTGAGGAAGCCGCACCAGGCCTTTTCCCGCAAGAGAAGCCAGGCGTTCCTCGACACCTGCATTCTCCTCCATATTTGCCACGTTATGGAGAATGGCCATGGGTTTTCCCCGGTCAGTGACAATAACATTGTCTCCTTCGCGAGTCAGTCTAAGATAATAGGTCAATCTGTTTTTTAGCTCACGCACGCCAACATAATGCATAGTGTCACCTCTTGTGGCTATTGTAGCTACATTAGTTCGTACTGTCAACGGCTTTTGGATGGTTTCATATCTTCACGATCCTCCGCCAATCCTGTCAGCTGCCGCAATAACATCTTTCTTCATCTCTTCCCTCAGTTCCTTCGGCTCCACCACCTCGACATACGGTATCCACCGATAGATCCACGATTTGAGCCCGACGAAACCGTTGGCACGGATTTTCACTTCAAGTCTGCCATCCGGTAGTTCCTTTTCCTTCTGGCTCTTGAACCATTTTGTCCTGAGCATGTAAGGCTTCATCTTCTCATCAAACCGGAGAACGACATCTACGAGTTCGCCATCGAGCACAACGCAGGCCGCGCCTGCAAGCTCTTCATCGGGTACGAGGTTTACCTTCTTGACAAAGTACTTGTCCAGCACGGTTAGCGAATCGATCTTGTCCAGAGCGAATACACGGAGTTCCTTCCGAAGCCGGCAAAAGCCGCGCACATACCACATATTATCTTTAAACAGGAGATAATAAGGGTCAATGATTCTGCAGGTCTTTTCGTCATTTTTAGAAGTGGCGCGATAGTCGATTTCAACCAGATGGCTGTCGAGTATTGCAGCATTCAATCGTCTGAAATAGTCCTCTACAATTGGAGGCAGATTTTGCTCACCGAGAACGATATGGTCAGGCAGAATCGCGCTGTTTGTGCCGAGTTTCTTTTCTATGATGTCGAGTATCTTTCCGGTTTTGCCCCCGAACTGCTTCAGCATCGACTTCGCCAATGCCAGGGTCAGCGTTTCTTCCTTGCTCAAGTCTGCTCTTCGCAGGCTGTAACCCTCATCAAATACGTAGCAACCGCGAGAGCGGTCATACTGGATCGGGAATCCGGCATTTCTGAGCGTCTTAATGTCGCGTTCCACGCTCCGGACGTCAATCTCAAAGTCGTCTGCCAGTGCTTGAGCCTTGGCCTTATCGCCTCGGTCGATCTTGTTCAGAAGCGTCAACATCCTTTCGAATTTGTATGCCATCGCCGTAGCCTCCTGAACCATATAAGCGCATTTAGAACTATAGGTCAAGACAATAGTGTAAAAATAGAGTCGACGCGTGTTTAGCCAATAAATTAGACCCGAAAGCCCTCCGACAGGATGCTGTCGGAATAGGTGTTTTATACTTCCTGCATACAAAACAGGAAAGGAGCATGTTTTATGCCATTTGGAAAAGAAATCAGGGTTACAGGGGCACTCCGAAGGAGATATCCCTTTCGTAGAAAGAGAAGCCACTTTCACACGACGCCTGTTGAGGAGCTGGAATGCGTCCTTTATTACCTGTCCAACCTGATCGACACACACGAAATAAATGCCAGTCCGGACGATGTATTTACCGCATGCCTGGGAGTGGTCGGCGATAAACGCGCTTACGAAATGCTTAAACCGCTCTATCCAAAACGGCTTGACCCCTCTGATAGCCGGGACATGTCCGAATGGGGAATTGCGAAGCTCGATCTGGAAGAGCAGCTCAGTGTCGTGAACAATGTTTTCCGGAAGGAGTTTGACCATATTTCCCGGAACCTCAAGGGGCGCAAAAATCCGGAGCTTACAACGCGTCTTTTGTCCGTTGCCGAGGTTTTCAGCTTGAGCGTAGAGGAGCTCGCGATCCTGGAACTGTTCTACATCCTCGAGGCGAACAGCGCCGCGGAAATATTCAAATCGTCTCCTTTTGATATGACAGAGTTTCAAAGCCTTCAGTCCACAGGCCATAAGATCCTCGGCCTGGACAGGCGAAAGTTTTTGCAGGCTATCAAGGACGGCTGCCTCTTTAACGCTCAATTGCTCGACTTTGATGACGGGTCCATCCGAGTTAACCCGGGCATCCGCAAGTACCTTGTCGGACTTGGGGACAGAAAACTCTCAAATACTTTTTTCGACAGGAACCTTACCACGCACCTGAAGCTGCCTGATTTCGGCATTCCGCAACCCGATCTCCAGGTGGTGAAGGCGCTCCTCCAAAGCCGGAAAGGATGCAATATCCTTTTTTACGGCCGCCCCGGAACAGGCAAGACCTCTCTTGCCGCCTGCCTGGCTAAAGAGCTGGGGTTGGACCTTTACCAGGTGAAGGCCTCTGACGATGAGCATACTTCTAATTTTCGGGCTCAGGCAATCTATGCAACCATGAGCGCGGCACAGGGGAAAAAGAGCGTAGTCCTCGTGGATGAGGCCGATGACCTGCTGAACACACAGGTGGATTTCAAGACCTACGGCTCGTCAACCAAAGGCTGGTTGAACAACATACTCGATTCTAACAACCAGAAGGTCATCTGGATCACGAACCACAGCAAGCGCATCGATGCTTCAAGCATGCGACGCTTCGCCTTTTCCCTGGAGTTCGAAAAGCTGACCAACAAACACCGGATGACCGTGCTGTCCTATGAACTGAAGAAGCACGGCTTCGCCAAGTTCTTCACCAGTGATGAAATGAAGGACCTCTGCAAACGATTCAGCGTGGATGCAAGCGGCATGGTGCATGCCGTGAATGTCCTGAAGATCAAGAAGGGGATGAAAAAGGAAAATGTCGTGGCATTGTTCGAATCAGTGCTCAAAAACCATGAGAAGGCAACGACTGGAAAGGAATCGTTCCGTAAGCCGAAGGAGCTCAAACAGTATTCCCTGGAAGGTCTGAACACCTCCCAGGACCTGAGCCAGATCGTTTCCGTGGTCAAGGAATTCAGCGAGGCGCCTGCCAAGAACGGCCCGAAATCAGTGACACTCCTGCTCTACGGGCCTCCCGGCACCGGCAAGAGCGAGTTTGTGCATTACCTGGGCAAGGAGCTTGGGAAAGATGTCCTATTGAAACATGCCAGCGACATTCAAGACCCTTATGTGGGCATGACCGAGAAGAATATCGCTCAGGCCTTCCATGAAGCGCAACAGGAGAAAAGCATCCTGTTCTTCGACGAGGCGGATACGTTTCTGTTCCCGCGCAAGGACGCCATGCGTTCATGGGAGAAAAGCTTCACGAACGAGATCCTGGGCCAGTTGGACGGCTTTTCCGGCATTGCGGTGTTTGCCACGAACGACATCGAAGGCCTGGACCATGCGGCCATCAGGAGGTTCAAGTTCAAGGTGCGGTTCTCGGCGCTCACCCCGGAAGGAAACCTGCACTTCTACCGGACCATGTTGCTGCCGATGGCCCCGGTTGCCGACGTCCTATCGGCAGACCATGCCCAGCAGCTCAGGGACCTTCGGAACCTGACACCCGGCGACTATGCCGTGGTCAGGGACCAGTTCTCTTTTAACAGCACGAACGAATCGGAGCATCAGAGTCTGATCAATGCGCTGCGGTTTGAAGTTGAGCACAAGAAGGCAACGAAGACGGTGGGGTTTTGATTCTACCTTGCAGATTATCATCAGCAACCCATCCTCACCTTGATCCTCTCCTTGAAGGAGAGGAAATATTTATTCTCCCTCTTCAAGGGGGATACGGTGAGGGAGATGGAACAAAATCACCAGGAGGTTTTTCATGAAATGTTACAATCATCATCAAGCGGATGCGGTCGGAATTTGCATAGCATGTAATAAAGGGATTTGTCCGGAGTGCGCCGCGGATACAGAGACAGGACTTTACTGTAAAGGCAAATGCGAGGAACCGAAACGAAGTAAAATTCAAAGAAAAGGGAGGCGGGCGCTCTTGTCCGCCATATTTGGGATTGTCTATATCCTATTGGCGTATCCTTACGGAGATGAAGCGCTAAAAGCCAGGCATGTCTATTTTGCAGCTGCTGTAGCGTTTTTCTTCATGTCAATCGAATCACTTTGTTTCTGGATACGATTGAACATCAATGCGTTCGTGGTAAAATTAAAACAGGGGAAACCAACCGGATAGGTAACCTATAGCGCCAAGACCTTTTCTTTTTCCGTTTTCACCTGGGAACGCGTCTTTTCGTAGAACGCCTTCCCCTCCAGTTCCATCCGCATGGCGCTCTTGAAAGCCTCAAGCGCATTGTTCTGCCTCGCCCTTTTTGCTCCTGCTCCGGGTTTCTTGCGCCTATTTATTTGCCTTCTCGCCGAAAACTTCCTTAACCTTGTCGAGGAAACCCCTGGTGATCGGATGGGTAGTATCCGCGCTCAGCCGCTCGAATTCCTGCAGCAGTTCTTTTTGCTTTGCCGTAAGTTTCGACGGAACCTCGACCGCAATCCTGCAGAGCTGTTCGCCCGTGCCGGAACCGCGCAAATGGGGAAAACCTTTGCCCCTGAGCCGGATAACATGTCCGGGCTGGGTGCCTGCGGCGATCTTGATCCTGGTGGCGCCGGTCAGCGTGGGCACCTCGATTTCGGCGCCGAGCGCCGCCTGCACAAAGCTTACCGGCACATCGCAGATGATGTCCTGCCCTTCCCGCTTGAAGATCGGGTGATCGTCCACGGTAAGATAGACGTACAGATCGCCCGGCGGCCCGCCATAGGCGCCGAGCTCCCCTTCTCCGGTCAAGCGAATCGTGTTGCCGGTCTCCACGCCTGCCGGGATCTTGATCTGGAGCATGCGCTCGCGCTCAATCCGTTTCCGGCCTTTGCAGGCAGGGCAGGGGTCCGTGATCATCGTACCCTCACCTCCGCAGCGCGAGCAGGTCCGGCTGATGCTGAAAAACCCCTGCTGGCTGCGGACCTGGCCCGCGCCCTGGCAGACCGTGCAGGTCACGGGTTTCGTACCCGTCTTAGCACCAGTCCCCTCGCAATCCGGGCAGCGTTCCCAGCGCGGGACCCGTATCTTGGTCGAAGCGCCGAAAGCCGCATCCTCAAAACTGATTCGAAGGTTATACCGAAGATCGTCCCCGGCTGTGGCCCGCGACCCGGTGCGCCCGCCGCCGAAGAATTCACCGAAAATGTCTCCGAAGATATCTCCCATGCCCATGCCGGCGCCGGCGCCGAATCCGCCCGGTCCGGCGCCCTGCGTTCCGGGTGCTACGCCGTATTGATCGTAATAGGCCCGTTTCTGGGGATCGGACAGGACCTCATAGGCCGCACTGACCTCTTTAAAGGTATCTTCGGATTTTTTGTCGCCCGGGTTCTTGTCAGGATGATACTGATGCGCCAGCCGTCGGTAAGCGCGCTTGAGCTCGGCATCCGTTGCATTCCGGTGCACACCAAACAGTTCGTAAAAGTCCTTTGCCATAATATCCTTTAGTTCGGTCATCACAAAAAGAGGATAGCGAACGATCCGGGAAAACCTGTTCACCCGACCGGCGTCCGCTATCCTCTGTCAACCTGCTCGTCGCACTTACTTCTTGTCTTTGTCCACTTCCTCAAACTCGGCTTCCACTACTTTTTCTTCAGGCTTGCCGTCACTACCGGGAGCACCGGCAGCACCCGTACCGGCCTGTCCCTGCGCCGCAGCCGTCTTGGCGTAGATATCTCCTGAAGCCTTGGAGAGGACCGCTATGGCTTTCTTGATGGCCTCGAGGTCCTGGCCGTCCTTGGCGGTTTTCGTCTGCTCGACCGCTGCCTGGATCTCCGTGCGCTCCTTGTCACTGATCTTGGAACCGTAATCCGTCAGCGATTTTTCAACAGAGTACACAAGGGTGTCGGCCTCGTTCCTCGCTTCGGCGAGCTCCCGCTTTTTCTTGTCATCGGCTGCGGACGCTTCGGCTTCCTTGACTGCCCGTTCTATGTCGTCCTTGCTCATACCGCTGGAGGCCGTGATCTTGATGGACTGCTCCTTGCCCGTGCCGAGGTCCTTGGCCATCACGTGAACGATGCCGTTGGCATCGATGTCGAAGGTCACCTCGACCTGGGGGATTCCGCGGGGCGCCGGCGGGATGCCGACGAGCTCGAAGCGGCCCAGGGTCTTGTTGTCCCCAGCCATTTCGCGTTCGCCCTGAACCACATGGATGGAAACCGCGGTCTGGTTGTCGGAAGCCGTGGAGAAGACCTGGCTCTTCTTGGTCGGAATGGTCGTGTTCCGTTCGATGAGCCTGGTGGCTACGCTGCCCAGCGTCTCGATGCCCAGGGACAGCGGCGTCACATCGAGCAGCAATACATCCTTGACCTGTCCGGTCAGCACGGCGCCCTGGATACCGGCGCCGATCGCGACAACCTCATCGGGGTTTACGCCGCGGTGCGGTTCTTTCTTAAAGAACTCTTTTACAATGGCGATCACCCGGGGCATACGCGTCATGCCGCCCACGAGGATCGCTTCGTTGATCTGCTCTACGGTCTTGCCTCCGTCGGCAAGCGCCTTTTTGCACGGTTCGATGCTCTTCGTCACCAGATCGTCCACGAGCTGTTCGAACTTGGAACGGGGAAGTTTGTACAGCAGGTGTTTCGGCCCGTTGGCATCGGCCGTGATGAAGGGCAGATTGATCTCGGTCTCAGCCACGGTGGAAAGCTCAACCTTAGCCTTTTCCGCCGCTTCCTTGAGCCGCTGGAGGGCCATCTTGTCCTTGCGGAGATCAATACCCTGGTCCTTCATGAACGAATCAGCAAGCCAGCTGATGACCTTCTCATCAAAATCGTCGCCGCCCAGGAAGGTGTCGCCGTTGGTTGACTTTACTTCGAACACGCCTTCGCCCAGCTCCAGGATGGAAATGTCGAACGTGCCGCCGCCCAGGTCATAGACCGCAATGGTCTCATCTTTTTTCTTGTCAAGCCCGTAGGCCAGTGCCGCCGCCGTGGGCTCGTTGATGATCCGGAGCACGTTCAAACCGGCGATCTTGCCCGCATCCTTCGTGGCCTGGCGCTGGGAGTCGTTGAAGTAGGCCGGCACGGTGACCACCGCATCGGTGACCTTCTCTCCCAGGTAATCTTCAGCAGTCTGCCTCATTTTCTGAAGGATCATTGCCGAGATCTCCGCGGGACTGTAAACGGTGCCGCGGACCTGCACATGCGCATCGCCGTTCGCCGCCTTCACGATCTTGTAGGGCAGATGCTTCATCGCTTCCTGGACCTCGGCAGTATCGAACTTTCTGCCGATAAGCCGCTTGATCGAGAAAATAGTGCTTTCAGGGTTCGTAATCGCCTGCCGTTTGGCGATCTGACCCACCAGCCGCTCACCACTTTCGGTGATGGCCACCACGGACGGGGTGGTCCTGCTCCCCTCGGAGTTCGGGATCACGACGGGCTCGCCGCCTTCCATGATCGCAACGCACGAGTTGGTAGTACCCAAATCTATTCCTATTACTTTTGCCATGACAACCTCCTCACAATATTGAGAGGATGAACGGATGTTTCTGCGACCCGCCGCATCCCCACGCTCTGATAGTTTATTTTTCCCTCACCTCTACTCGGACACCGATTGCTCCTCAGACACACGGTCCTGCGTTTCTTCCGTCGGTCTCTTGGACACGCCGACCTTGGCATGCCGCAGCACCTTGTCGTGATACAGATAGCCTTCGTGCATCACCTGTACCACCATATTCGCCGGCACGTCATTCCGCTCCACCTGCATCAGCGCGTCATGCTTCGCCGGATCGAAGGGCTCGCCCCGCGACTCGAAGGACTTGATGCCGAACTTTTCAAGCACATCCCGCATCTGTTTGTAGACGAGTTCCACTCCCTGCTGCAAGCCCTGAACGTTCTCCTCCCCCGTTCCGGCGTGTTTGAGCGCCAGCCCCAGGTGGTCGATGACGGGCAGCAACTCCAGCGCAAGCTGTTCGTTCGCGTAGAGCCGAAAATCGACCAGGTCGCGCTGCATGCGTTTGCGGGAATTATCAAAATCCGCGTAGGTTCTCAGATATTTTTCATTCGCTTCAGCCGCCTCTTTTGTCTTCTGCGCCAGCGCCTGCATCAGCTCCTGCATGAGCTTTTCCGCTTCCGTCGATGACGGCAGCACTACGCCTTCACCCTCATACTCGCCCCCGGGAGCCATCAGTTCTCCATCCTCTTTGCGGGCATCATCCCTGTGTTTCTTCATCGATCCAAGCCTTTCTGCAGGCGTTCTCCCAGCAACCTCGACAGGAGCTTCGCGGTATAGTCCACCACCTGTATCACCTGTTTGTACTGCATTCGGGTGGGGCCGATCACGCCGAGTGTGCCAACAACATTCGCCCCCACCCGGTAATTGCTCACCACCATGCTGCACCCCTGCACCTCAAAATAGGGGTTCTCCGACCCGATAAAAACCTTGATGCCCTCCGCCGTCACGCTCCGGTCAAGAAGCTTGAGCAGCTTGTATTTGTCCTCAAAAGCCTTGAACAAAGCCCGCATTTTCTCTACATTCGCGAACTCAGGGCTCTCCAGCATCTGGGACGCACCGCCGATAAATACGGTCTCCTTGTCCCTCCCCTGGACCTCCTGGCTCGCCCGGTAGGTTTCCTCCATCAAACCGGTAAACACCTGCTTCTGTTCCTGCATCTGCTCAACCAGCCGTCTCCGGACCTCGGGCAGGGTCCGCTGCTCAAGTTCGTCATCCAGATAGGAGCTGAAATAGCTCAGTTCATGCTGCGAGATCCGTTCGTCCAGGTCGATGAGCTTGTTCTGTACGGTCCCCGTAGCGGTCACGAAGATGATCAGCACTTCCCTGCCCCGAAGCCGGACAAATTCGATATGTTTATACTGCCCCTCAGGCTCGTTCGGCGCAATGACCACTCCGGCGCAATGCGAGAGCGTCGCAAGAAACTGGCTCGCCTCCGCCATCAACTCCTTCACATCACTTCCCTGCAACGTCGGCGCCTGCCTGATCTGACCGTCAATTTCATCGACTTCATTTGACGTGCTGATCAGACCGTCAATGTAATACCGATACCCCTGGTCCGTGGGGATCCTGCCTGCCGAGGTATGGGGATGGCTCAGAAAGCCCTTCTCCTCAAGCTCGGCCATGATATTGCGCAAAGTTGCCGGACTGAGACCGAAATCATACCGTTTACAAAGAACGTTCGAACCGACAGGAGCGCCGGTCGAGATATAGCTGTCGATAACAGCCTGCAAGACTTTTTTATTTCTCTCTTCCAGATCCATGTGACAGCCGTTAGTACGTCCTCTTCCCAGATTCGCCCTGTTAGCACTCGCCCCAATAGAGTGCTAATAATTTAACATACGCCATATTTTGTGTCAAGCGGTTATTTTCCGATGGGTGTGACGGATTCCTTGACACCAACCGGACCGTGAATTAGTTGATTTTATTTATCTATTTGTCTTTAAGCAAGGGACTATCAGGGCAGCTAACTATGACGCACTCGGAAAAAGTCATTATCCACCGCCGAGACGCGGAGGCGCGGAGAAAGGCACTTTGAAAATTATAAAGATTTTCTCGGCGTCTCGGCGTCTCGGCGGTTAAATCCGAATTATTACGAGTTCATCAAATATAGAGTATAGAGTGAGGTCCGGTTTTCACAAAACATTCTACCGCTCAAAGGCGCCGCTTTTCCCGCCGGTTTTTTTCATAAGCCGAATGTCGGTGATCGTCATGCCCCGGTCCACGGCCTTGCACATATCGTAGATAGCGAGGCCGGAAGCAGACACTGCGGTCAACGCTTCCATTTCCACACCGGTCTGGCCTGTTGCTCTGGCTGTTGCAACGATATCAACGAACGACCCTGCTTCATCTGGTTCGAAAGCGAGCTCAACGGACGAAAGGATCACCGGATGGCAAAGGGGGATGAGCTCCGCTGTCTTTTTAGCCGCCATGATACCGGCGATGCGGGCAACGCCGAAAACATCGCCCTTCGAAACCTTGCGGTCCAGGATGAGCCGGAGCGTTTCAGGCCTCATGGTCACACGACCGGCGGCCACTGCCTCACGCGTAGTTTCCTCCTTCCCGGAGACATCAACCATGCGCGCCGCGCCGTCGTGATCAAAATGCGTCAATTTTTTCATGCGTCAGTCATCCTCATTCCCCGAAGAAATACTCCTATCCACCGATGCGGGACATTATCCGCCGGCTGCAGGCTGCCGGGTTCTCGCTCACATAGTGGCGTTCCGGTTTGATCTCAAGAGAGAACCTGAGCAGACGCTCGAGCTCTTCGTCGCTGCAGCCGCCCCGCAGGGGCGATTTAATATCGATCTCCGTATCGGACAGCAGGCAGGGTCTGATCCTGCCGTCCGCGGTAAGGCGGAGGCGGCGGCAGGAGGCGCAGAAGTGCTTGCTGATGGGGCTGATGAACCCGATCACACCGCGCGCGCCCGGGACCTGGTAATTGTCGGACGGGCCTGCCGAGCCCTTTGCCATGAACGGGACCAGCCGGCCGAACTCACGTTCGATGATGCCGCGAACACGGTCGGAGGTCACGCAGGCTTCGGTATGCCATCGGTCATTGGCTCCGATCGGCATGAATTCAATGAACCGGACGTGCAGGCGCCGGTTGAGCGTAAGCCGTGCGAAATCGGCGATCTCGTCGTCATTCACTCCTTTGACCGGGACCATGTTGATCTTGATCGGCGAGAACCCGGCTTCCTCGACCCTGGCGATGCCCTGCCACACCTGGTCCCAGGCATCGCTGCCCGTGATCTCCCGGAACCGCTGCGGATTAAGCGAATCCAGGCTGATATTGAGCCGCGAGATCCCGGCATCACGCAAGCCCTGACTCATTTCCCCCAGCAGCACGCCGTTGGTCGTGAGACTGATGTCCTCGATGCCTGCCACCTCCCGCAGCTCTGCAATGAACCCGAGCACGCCGCGACGGACCAGCGGCTCTCCGCCGGTGATGCGGACATGGGAAATACCGAGCGGCACGGCGATCCGCACGATCCTGAGCATTTCCTCATACCGTAAGATTTCCTGGTGCGGAGTCCTCTTCACCGGGGACCTCGGTTTACAGTAAGCACAGGAAAGATTGCACCGGTCGGTGACCGATATCCGCAAATAGTCGATGGTCCGGTTGCTGGGATCCTGGAGAGACATGTGAAAAATCTACCACAGGGATGCCCCATCTGCAAGGCAAATTATAGCCTTGACCCACCCTGGTTTTGACAGTATACTATTCTAAAATCATAGGGGCATTGCAGTCATGACACCTTGATAAGATCAAACCGAAGCACCGGCCGCTTTCTATGACAAAAATCGGAAAAAGGATAATCCTGGGCAGGGGCAAGGGGTACATAAGCGCGGCTGGTCCGCAGTACCGCTTCATCGTCTTCCTCATTTTCATCCTCGTTGCCTACACGCTGCTCCTGCGCGTGTTCCAAAAACTGGCCGAGATACTGCAGTTACCCGTCTTTCTGCCCATCTCCCTCATCACCCTGCTGATCTTCATCGGCATCATCGGCACCCTTTACTCTCATAAATTCGTCGGACCCATGGCGCGGATCCAGCGCGCGCTCGACCAGCTGGCAAAGGGAGAGAACACCTCCTGTTTGCGGCTCCGCGAGTCGGACGACCCCATGCTTAAGGACATCGTCACGTCGATCAGCCGCCTCTGTGAACATACCAGAAACGAACATACCCTGATACAGGAACAGGCCCGCGACCTTTTCAGCGCTGTTCAGGCGCTCCATGACGAAGCCAAAAAGAGCGGCGCCTGCGGCGAGCAGCTTGAGAAACACTTTGCGGGCCTCTTGAAAAAACAGGAACTGCTGGAGCAGACGATCAAGTCCTTCCACCAGGGATAACGGGAATTATGGCTGAAATCGGATTCAGAGGCAAAAGCATGAAGGCGGTGGTTGTGGACGTGGCAGAAGCCTTCGTCTCGGTAAACCCGCTGTTTCTGAAAAAATTTGACAAGGACATGCTGAAGGAACTCTTTGAAACGATCAACAAAGCAATGACCACAACGCGCAATGAAAAGCTGCTGCCGAACGATCCGGTTGGCCTGCGAACGCGCAACATGAAGCTCCAGCGCCTGCATGCCGCCCTCATTGTCATCCGGAACTCCGCACGCGAAAAACGGATCCCCCTGTAAACACACACGGTGAGCACTCCTTGCGGAGGCTCACCGTTCAAGCCTGTCATCGTACTCCCGGTTATTCCCTAATCAACAGCCACAGAAAACCGATTTTTAAAATCCTCAGGACCCAGGTTCGTTACCGAGGCAAGCTTCTTGAGCTCCTCCCCTGCCAGATCTTCCTTCTCAAGCCGGATCATGTAGCGCCGCGCCATGTGGTAATCATCGGAATCGATGTCCACGGTCCGGATCCTCGTCTTTCCTGTCTTCGGGTCGATGAGATCGGCGAACTTGATCGGAATGCATTTGCCGTCCTTCAGCATGATCATGGCGCCGGTGCCGCCGCCCACCAGGAACTGCACCGCGCTGAAACCCAGGTAGCGGGTATATTCCCGGTCGTAGGAGATGGGGGGACTGCACCGGAGCTCATACCCGATGTCCTTGGCGATGATCGTGGTTTTGACGCCCAGCGCATCGAGCTCTGTGGCGACCCGATGCTTCAGGATGTCGCCCAGCGGGAATTCGGCCAGGCGGATGTTACCGTGCTCATCAAGCGGCACATCCCTCAGGATCGTCAGTTCATCGGGATCGAGGCGGATGGCAACACCCTCGGCGATGACGGCCACGCCGTGCCCCCTGCCGAGGGCAAGCCGCTTGATGATGGCGCCGGTCAGGATGGCGATGACCTTTTTGAACGAGATCTTGTTCCCCAGTTCCTCGGGAATGAGGGTCAGCGTTGCGCCCGCGCCCATGCCCATGCCGAGCGCGAGGTGTCCGGCGGAGCGGCCCATGGCAATCACGAAATACCAGCGCCACGCGGTCTGCGCGTCCTCCATAAGGTTCTCAACGAGCTGGGCGCCGAGCTGGCGCGCGGTCTCAAATCCGAAGGTCGGAACACCGTGCGGAAGCGGCAGATCGTTGTCGATCGTTTTCGGCACATGGCACACCGCGATTGTTCCCGCGGCTTCCTGCTCCACACGGGTCGAGGTGTAGGCAGTATCGTCGCCGCCGATGGTCACCAGGTACTTGACCCCCAGGGACGTCAGCGCCTTGATGACGTTGGCCATCTTCTCGGGACTTTTCGTCGGATTCTCGCGCGACGTCCCGATGATGGACCCGCCGCGCGTGTGGATGCGGGAAATATCTTCGGGATGGAGCTCGAGGATATGCGAGGTGTCGCCCTTCGAGAGCCACTTGAAGCCCTCCCGGATCCCGATCACATCCAATCCCTGTTTCCATGCCTCAAAGGTGACCGCGCTGATCACGCCGTTGATCCCTGGGGCCGGTCCTCCGCCTACAACCACCGCAAGTTTTTTCGCCATAGCTGCCTCCTGCTGTTTAAGATATTGGTGCTGGAACCCGGGAAGGACCTGGACATCCTGGAGCGCGGCGTCCGACTGCTGCCTTTCCTGTCTTCTGAAACAGGATTTCTCCTGCCGTGTATCGCGCAAACTGTATCAAAACACGGCGTGCTTGTCAATATGATTGAACTTGAACGGTCCGGCAGACTGCCCTGGTAAATTTCGGGTTGACACCGTTCCTCCGAAACGCTATTATTTCACGTGGTCCGCAGCCGGGCAAAGTACTTTTATCGACAAAGGGAGAGGGTATGAACAACTATTCGATCAGTGAAATAATGGAGATGGCGATCCAGACGGAAAGGCTCGGGTTCCAGTTCTATACATCGATCAGCGAAAAGTTCAAGAAGGACGACGGCCTGGTCAAGCTCTTTACCACGCTTGCGAAAAAGGAGCAGGCGCATGAGAAGACCTTCACCGAGTTGAAGGGCATGATCGCGAAGAGCGGCGCCGAGCCGGTGGAGTGGGAAGAGGTTTCCAATTATATGCGCGCCTTTGTGGAGTCCCAGTTCTTCCTGGGCAGGGGCAAGTCGCTCCCGTCCATGGACCATTTAAAGAATGTGGCCGATGCCGTCAACTTTGCGCTGGGCTTCGAAAAAGAGACGCTGCTCTACTTCTTTGAACTGCGGTCTATTGTGAAGGAAAAGGAAATGGTCGATGAGATCATTAATGAGGAAAAGAGCCACATCAGGTGGCTCGATGCGTTCCGGAAAAGCCTGACAAAGTAGCACTGATTCCCTGACAATCATAGAATGCAGGGTACAGGATGTGGTCGTAGTGACATACATCTTGTATCCTGTGCCTGCTTCTTACTTCTTACTTCTTACTTCTTACTCCTGTCTCCTGTATTCTGACTCCTGCATCACCTCTTCAACATCTCCCCCACCGTTACGAGCGTAAAGCCCTTCTTACGCAGTCCATCTATGATCTCCGGCAGGAACTCCGCCGTGTGCACTCCGTTACGGTTCATATGGAACACGATGATGCTCCCGCCCTGCGCGTCGCGCAGCAGAACTCGCACGATCCGCTTTGGCGATAGGCCGGGATCCGGATCGCCCGATGCGATGTCGTACTGGATCGTCACGAGCCC
>JANPMZ010000071.1:0-3021 GCA_031427195.1 Nitrospirota bacterium | reverse complement strand
GTCCTTGAGTTTCCACGAGAGCCGGCCTTCCCAGACAAAGCCCCGCTTTGTCACGATCCCTTTATTATCACCCATGTTGAAGATGAGCATGTAGTCCCGCTGCGGTTCGAAGGGGACCAGCTCGCCTCCGGTGAGCGACGCAAGAACATTGTGGTACAGAACCCTGCCTTCTCGTACCGCGTACACACCCACCTTTGCCAGAGGCCGGGGTTCGAAGCAGATGGCGTCGCCCCCGCCGAAGATCTCGGGATAGGTCGTGCACTGGAGAAAGCGATTCACCAGCATGCCGTTGTCAGGCCCCACCAGGAGCCCCGAGTCCCTGAACAACGGCGACGGTCGGACGCCCGTGGCAACAAGAACGATGTCCGATCGCAGAGCTTCCGCCCCGGACAGGACCACTCTATTTTTTTCAATCCTCTCGGCGTAGAAGCCGTCACGCACCATGATGCCGCGTCTGAGCAGGGAATCCCGTGCTATGGCCTGCAGCCGCTTTGGAAATCCGCTCAGGAGCTCTCTTCCCGGAACCAGGGAGATATGGGCATGCCCGCCTCGGTCCTGCACGAGCCGCCAGGCATTGCCAGCGATCTCGAGGCCTGCCGGGCCTCCGCCAATCACAACGATCTCGGCCCAACCCTTCTGGATGAGCTCAACGATCGCCCGCTGCGCTGCGAGCAGCGAGGCAATGGGTTTGACGGGAAACACATTGGAAATGCCTTGTTCATGCGGCGGGAGCGCCACTTCGCTGCCTGTATTGAAGGACGCCACGTCATACCCGATGACCCTGCCTGACTGCAGATGGACCTGCCGCGCCTTGCCGTCCACCCGGACGACCCTATCCTCGATGAAGTTCGCGCCCCGGTCACTGACGGTCTTCCTCACATGAAAGCGAATATCCTGGGGCCGGTAGGTGCCGGCAAGAAGGCCCGGACCCATACCGGAATAGTAGTGGTAGGGCGAGGCCGAAACAAGTGTCACGCGAACGCCTCGGTCGACAAAATCGCGGGCCCGGAGAAGCAGGGTCAAGTGAGCGTGACCTCCGCCCACGAGAATAAGGTGTTTTGGCATGGTACTTTTCTCCTTTGCTCCAACTATTTGGTAACTGCTCAGGCCAATATAGTATCCGCAGAATTCAAAAGTACGCGCTTCTCAGCGACGCAGACCACAGATAGAAACAGACCCGACTTATGCTTTTATTATATCTGCGTCCATCTGCGAAATCAGCGGACAAAAAGGTTTTTCTCTGGTGTAACGCCTTCCGGGTTCAAGTGTACTGAATAGGTGCGTTTTTTGTTGTATTCGCCGCATACCCGCAAGGAATTACAACCATAGGACTTGTAAGGGTTCCACTCAAGCCCCCGGCAAGATATGGACTCCCACCTTTGTCTTCCGTCATCGGATGCCTATGAACCCTCCTTTAAACAGTTTGGTGCAGGCCATTTCGGCCTGCACCAGTGTTAGTCGCTATTTCGCCGTTATTGTTTTACAAGGTTATTAAAGTGCCCTCATAAAGGCCACAAGATCTTTCTTTTCCTGATCATTCAGTTTGAGTTCTGTGATCAGGTTGAAGAACTCTACCGTATCCTCCAATGTCAGCAGTCTGTCATCGTGAAGATAGGGCGGCGAATCTTTGATGCCGCGCAAGGGGAAGGTCTTGATCGGGCCGTCCGCCGAAGCCATCCTGCCGTTGATCATGCGGGGCTTGTAGAACCGCTCTGTCTTCATGTTGTGCATGGAGTTATCGGTGTAGTATGGCGCCGGGTGGCAGCTGCCGCAATTCGCCTTTCCGAAGAAGATCTGCTGCCCACGCATCTCGGACTCGGTGGCTTTTTTCTGATCCAGTTTCCCGTCGATGCCAAGTTTTGGAGCAGGCGGAAAGTCAAGGAGCGCCTGGAACTCAGCCATGGCATGCACCTGGTGGCCTCGATCAAGAATATTGATACCCTTTTTAGTTGCGATAACAGGGTCGCCATCGAAGTAGGCTGCACGCTGTTCAAACTCGGTGAAGTCTTCTACGCTCTTCAATGCACGCTGAGAGCCGAACAGACGCTGGATGTTCACACCCCGTAGGGTCGGCGTACCAATGCGATGCCGGAACTCCTGCGGGCGTATATCTCCTACCAGGTGCGTAGACGCATTTGTATGCCCATTTGCATGGCAGTCGAAGCAGACAACGCCGCGGCTCGGCTTTTCAGTGCGCCTGTCTTCCGTCTGATTGAACTGCTGCTGTGGAAATGGCGTCACCAGCAGACGCAGGCCTTCGAGTTGCTTGGGATTCAGTATCCCGTTGAACAGCTCGTAGTAGTTCATTATCGTCACGAGCTTGCCTTGGGAGACATCGCCTAGATCAAGCCGTGTCGTCAGGTAGATGGGTGCAGGAAACTCAGGCAGAAAGTGGTCTGGCAGATCAAAATCAAGATCGAAGCGGGTAAGGTCCCGTACCTCTTGCTTTTTAATTTCGTCAATCTGGAATTTAGGAAAAAGCATGCCGCCTTCCGGGTGGTTCGGGAACGGGAGGGGGAATAAGCCTGCCGGGAACAGATCCTTTTCCCGAATTTCCTCCGGGCCCATGGCTGCCAGCTTTTCCCAGGTCATGCCCTGGAGAAGCTTGATCCTGACGCCTTCCTGCACGGCCTTTCCACGGGACATGGTAACACCCTTAGCCGGCCGATTGCTCATATCATAACGCAGATTGAGCAGCTCCATATGCTTTTTTTCCACTGCGGGCTTCGCAGCCTTCATTCGGGCCATTATCGACGCGAAGTCCTCCTTGATATCAACGGGAGCGTAGCTCGTCGCTCCCCTTCCAGAGCCCTCGGCATAAGCCACACCCATAGCAATGAACGTCACGACGAGTATTGCCAATCCCCTTCCCAGGTACTTTGTGATTCTCTGTCTCATTTTATGTCTCCTTTTTTTGTTAAACAGAAAGTCTGGATCGGATTCGCTTGTGATCATGAAGTCTGAAGCAAGTATTACCGTATCTCCACACTACTAATTGTAGCGTTCATACCACGGTCGCAG
>JANPMZ010000070.1:0-2335 GCA_031427195.1 Nitrospirota bacterium | reverse complement strand
GGCCGGGATGGGGTATATCTATGTAAGGCATGAATACCCGCTGGCGGTCAAAAATCTCGAAATCGCCATTCACCAGGCCCGTGAGCTTGGGCTTTTGGGAGAGAACATCCTCGGTTCCGGGTTCAGCTTTGATCTGATCATCCGCGAGGGCGCGGGCGCCTTTGTGTGCGGCGAGGAAACGGCGCTTCTGGCCTCCCTCGAGGGCAAACGCGGATTTCCTGTGCAGAAGCCGCCGTTCCCGGCAGAGCAGGGTGTATGGTCCTATCCCACGTGCATCAATAATATAGAAACGCTGGCGAACGTGCCCTATATCATCCGGCACGGGAGCGCCGTATTCGCGAAGATGGGGACCGAGCGCAGCAGGGGCACCAAGGTATTCGCCCTGACCGGCAAGATCAAGAACACGGGCCTGATCGAGGTCCCGATGGGGATCACGCTCCGGGAGATCGTCTATGACATCGGCGGCGGGATCCTGAGGGACAAGAAGTTCAAGGCCATCCAGACCGGGGGCCCCTCGGGCGGCTGCATTCCCGCGGAGCTGATCGACCTCAAGGTTGACTTCGACTCTTTGCTGGAAGTCGGCTCCATGATGGGCTCGGGCGGCATGGTGGTACTGGACGAGACCGACTGCATGGTGGACATGGCCAGGTTCTTCCTCTCATTCACCCAGCAGGAGTCCTGCGGCAAGTGTCCGCCGTGCAGGATCGGGACGTATCAGATGCTTCAGATATTGGACCGAATCACGAAAGGGGAAGGGGTCCCCGAAGACCTCGCGAAGCTGGAGCAGATGTGCCATACGATCAAGGAAGGTTCGCTCTGCGGCCTCGGCAAGACTGCCCCGAACCCCGTGCTCTCTACGCTCAAGTATTTCCGCGAGGAGTATGAGGAGCACGTAAGGGACAAATACTGCCGCGCAAATGTGTGCAAGGGCACGGGCTCTTACACGATCATCCAGGAGGAGTGCATCCGCTGCGGCCTGTGCAAGCCGGTCTGTGCCTTTGACGCCGTGATCGAAAAGCGCGAGGGCTTCTATATAGATCAGGTCTACTGCACCAGGTGCAAGGCGTGCTTCGACGTTTGCCCGACGGACGCGGTCAAGATCGCTAAACAGGGAACAGCGCGGGAAAGCGTGTATTCACCGCAGCGCCATTGATGAGCGTTGGGGCGCGCGCGGTTTTGAATCTTGAATTTTGAATTTTGAATCTTTTACCCGTCGACTCACGCAACGGGTGGTTAATACTATTATGGAACGATTGAACAGCATACAAGACATGAAGAAGCTCCGGGCCTCGGTGTGCGCTGAAGACACGGGCAAGGTCACCATCTGCGCCTGCGGCGGCAGCGCGTGCAGGGCCTCGGGCTCCAGGAAAGTAGTCAGGAAGTTAAAGGAAGAGGCGGAGCAAAGAGGGCTTGCTATCGACATCAAGACCACGGGATGCAGGGGCATGTGCTCCAGCGGACCGAACGTCATGGTTGAGCCCAACGGTATATTCTATACCCGGGTGAAGCCCGAGAGCGTGGCGCCGCTTCTTTCCTACACCGTGGTTGCCCACGCGCCGTACCGGCCGCTCCTGTACCGGGACAATATCCTGACCGAGCCGGTGACCGCGATCGAGGGCATCCCGCTTTATAAAAAACAGCTCAGGCTGGTGCTCAAGAACAACGGCCGGATAGATCCGCGTTCCATCATGGACTACATAAAGATCGGCGGATACGTTGCGCTTGAAAAGGCCCTCTCCTCCATGACGCCGGAGGACGTGCTTGCCGAGGTTGATAAGGCGAATCTCAGGGGCCGCGGCGGCGCGGGTTTCCCCGCCGGTAAAAAGTGGCATCA
Organism: Nitrospirota bacterium; assembly: GCA_031427195.1. Taxonomy (GTDB): domain Bacteria; phylum Nitrospirota; class UBA9217; order UBA9217; family UBA9217; genus GWC2-56-14. The sequence goes on along the minus strand of JANPMZ010000070.1, from coordinate 501 downwards.
CTCCAGGGGCGCCAAAAGCGCGATAAAATATGTCGTGGCGAACGGCGATGAAGGGGACCCGGGCGCGTTCATGGACCGCTCCATCATGGAGGCCAACCCCCACAGCCTGCTCGAAGGCATGATCCTGAACGCCTATGCCATCGGCGCGCAGTATGGCTACATTTACGTGCGGCATGAATATCCCCTTGCCGTTGAAAACCTCAGTATTGCCATAGGCCAGGCAAGGGAACTCGGCATCCTCGGCAAAAACATCCTCGGGACCGATTTCGGTTTTGACATCGAGATCCGGGAGGGCGCGGGCGCGTTCGTGTGCGGAGAGTCCACGGCCCTTGTGGCATCCATCGAGGGCGAGCGCGGAATGCCCCGGCCCCGGCCGCCCAGGCTTTCCGAGCCCAAGGGCGGCGTGTGGGGACACCCTACCAATCTCAATAACATCGAGACCTTCGCGAATGTGCCGATCATCATCGAAAAAGGGGCGGATTATTTCCTGTCCATCGGAAC
>JANPMZ010000069.1:0-3229 GCA_031427195.1 Nitrospirota bacterium | reverse complement strand
TTTTTTGAGACCAGCTCCTCTACCTCTTTGGCGCTCGCGCCGGGCAGCATGACCATCACGTTCGCCGCGGGAATGGTAATCTGCGGGTTCTCTTCGCGAGGCGTGAACCAGAGCGCGAACAGCCCCAGGATCGTCGTTGCCGCCATGAGCAGCACGGTGAGCTGGGAGTTGATGAAGTATTGCGTTATCTTACCGCTGACATTAAGTTTCATAATGAACACCTTTAAATAGTGAAAGACCTTTTGACACTGATAAAAGCGGATTTAGTTATGATCAAGACGGATACGACAAAAACGTTGACCTATCCGTGAAAATCATATTTTTATCCGACTTGATCCGTGTCAAAGACTTAATAGTTGTTATGTCAGGCCTTTGAGCCACATTTCGCAATCCGCAATCCGAAATCCGCAATTTATTTACTCACGACTTTCCTGCCATCAAGCCTTATCTCATGCCTGCTCACGATCACCTGGTCGCCTGCCTTCAGGCCGGTCACCGCCTCTATGGTGTCGCCGGTCACCTCGCCGGGCTGGACCATCTGAAAAACCGCGCTCCCTTCGGCTGATATGATATACACACCCGAAATGCCCGACATTTCCACGATAGCCGCTCTCGGGACCAGGATGGCCTCGCGTTTGCCCGTGTTGAACAGGGCCTTGCCGTACATGCCGGTGATCAGGCTTTTGTCGGACGGTATATCGATCTTTACGATAAAAGAATGGGTCCTGATATCCGAAGCGGGAACAACCTGCGCCACCGTAGCCTTGATGTCCTTGCCGGGCAAAGCATCGATCTGCACGATCACCGGCTTGCCCGCCTGAATGTACCGCAGGTCCTGCTCCCGCACCGTTACTTCGAGCATCAGGTTCCGGTTGTCCTCGATCCTGATGAGCGGCTGGCCCGGCAGCGCCATCTCGCCAAGATTGATGCGCTTCTCGATGATCTGGCCGGAGATCGGGGCTTCGATGATCGTATAACTTTCCATTGCCTTTGCGCCGTTCAGGCCTGCGTTGGCGGAATCGAGTCCCAGCGTCGCCTGGTCCATTTCCATCTGGGTGGCGGCCTTCTCGTCAAAGAGCCGCTTGACCCGGTCATACTGCAGTTTGGCGTTATTATACGCCGCCTGCGCCTGAAAGACCTGGGCGCTGATCTCTCCGCTCTCGATCTTCAGGAGCAGCTTGCCCTGCGAAACCTGGTCGCCTTCTTTCGCGTGCAGCGCTATTACTTTGCCCATGATCTTGCTCGACAGCACCGAGCTGTTCCGGGAGTTGAGCGTCCCGACCGCGGACACCACCGCGGCAATGGTCTTCGGCACGATCGTCACGGACGATACCGGGACCGGCGCCTCGACCTTCTTCGCTGCTTCCTCATAGCTGGTGTCCCTGCCGAACAGGGCGTACCCTAAAACCAGAACTACCAGTGCAATTGCCAAAGTAGCTCCATAGAGTTTTTTCTTTTCGATCGATCCGATCTTTTCTTTCATGGTCAAGATGTTCATAATGTTCCCCTCGGTCTTAATTCCGCAATCCGCAATGGTCACAGACCACGATGTCCGAAATCCGCAATTGTCTCACAGCGTTCCCTGCGCCAGCTTCAACTCGGCCTGGGAGATATTGTTGTCGTAGAGCGCCTGGAGCGCGTTGGTCCGCGCACGGATGAGCGAGCTCTCCGCGCCGAGCACATCCACAAAAGTCGTCATGCCTGTTTCGTACCGCTTCTGCACGATCCTAAGGCCTTCCTCGGCCTCCTGTATTGATGAGGAGGTCGCTGCAATGCGGTCCGCGGATGCCGCAAGATTATAGAAAGCCTGCCTCACCTGGAGCTGGACCGCCGAACGGGTCTGTTCTTCCAACGACCTCATTCTGCTGCTCGTGGCGATCGCCTCCTTCACCTTTGCCCTCGTCACGAGTCCGTCGAAGAGGTTCCACTGCAGCACGGCCATGACTGCCCAGCTTTTCGCGTCGCTGCCGGCGAGCTGGTCGCTGTTCCAGTCCATCTGGCCCATGAGGTTCAGGTTCGGCAGATACTCGGTGCGCGCCTGGCCCACGGACTTCTCTGCGTTTTGCCGGTTCAGGCCCATCGAGATCAGGTCCGGCCGTTTTGCGGCCGCCTCTTCAACTGCCGCGTTCACGTCAATTGACACCGGCTGGGCTGCAAGAGCGCCTTCGAGCTCATATTCTGTTCCCTGCGGCACGCCCATGGAGAAAGCCAGGTTCGCCGCGGCAAGCTTGCTGCCGTTCTCCGACCGGGTCAGCATCTCCCGCACCTCGGCCAGCTGTACCCGGGCCCGTAAAAGATCGGACTGGAGCACGGCGCCCGCCCTGAACCGCGCCTCGGCGAGCTTTACGTTCGCCTGGCTGGTCTCCTGCGACTGGAGCGCCACCTGGTGATATTCCTTTGCAAGCAGCAGCCCGTAGTAGGCCTTCACCACGTTATAAATGGTTTCCTGCCGGGTCCGTTCCCGGTCCTGCACCGAGGCATCCCGTGCGAGCGTTGCCTGCGTTCTGCCGATATATTCCCTGCCGCCGTTGAACACCGGCTGCATCACCGACAGCCTCGTGTTGTAATTGCTCATCGGGTCGGGGCTGTTCATGACCGCGGGACTAAAATCAACCGGGGAAACGAGCTCCTGGTTCAGCTTGGCACCGAGCACCATGAGCGGGTTGTCCGACCTGCTCCAGGTCTCGGAGAGCGTCACCTTCGGAAGAAAGCCCGACGCGGACCTGAGCACGCCTGCATCAGCAGCTTCGATCTGCGCGTCAGCCGCCTTGAGCCCGGGATTGCTCTTGAGCGCTGTTTCGACTGCCTGCGGAAGCGTGAGGCTCTCCGCTGCATAGCTGTAGCTTGCCACGGCCGCCATCAGTAAAAGGAATAGCGCGGTGCAGGTAATGACCCGAATTGTTTTTTGGAGAAGTCTGCTCATGTTCATCACCCTTATGATGCCATGGCCGCGCCGGATCCCGCTGCAAGCCCGGCGCTGTTCCAGACAACGATGCCGCCTTCCAGATTTTTTACGTTGTAGCCGAGACGCGCCAGGTGTGCGCTGGCATAAGCGCTCCGGTTGCCGACCTTGCAATACACAACGATCTCTTTATCCTTCGGAAGTTCCTTCATCCGGTACCCCAGTTCCTGCACCGGGATCAGGTAGGATCCCGCTATTGCCTCTGCCGCGTTCTCCTGGGGAGTCCGCACATCGAGCAGCAGGAAATCCTCGCCTGAGGTCATCTTT
>JANPMZ010000068.1:0-3223 GCA_031427195.1 Nitrospirota bacterium | reverse complement strand
AATGGGGCTGTAGCTCAGCTGGGAGAGCACAAGGCTGGCAGTCTTGGGGTCAGGGGTTCGATCCCCCTCAGCTCCACCAAGAAAATACAAAAAGGTTGGCTAAACATAGCCAGCCTTTTTTATTTTTTGGATGAGGGGGATAGAACAAAAAGCGTTTGAGGGAAGGATTCCCTAACCGCTATACATCCATTCTCTGCGACGTGGAAACTTGGGGACGTTGGTTCTCAGGATGCTTTCATCTCTTACCGGTACCGGCAACCTCGGTCACCCGTGCCAGCGCTCGATTTATACTCGATGTGTTCACGCCGAGATGACGTGCAATCTCAGCGCCTGACAGGCCAAGCTCGTTTCGACTCCGATACGCGATGGTCCTTCGGGTCTCACTCACTTTGCACCGCTTGTTTCCCCTTGTTAGCTCTTCTGCGCTAATCTTGCTTTGCTTGCATTCTTCCCGGATAATATCGGAAATCGTATGGCCGCTGCGCCGGAGTTTCAGTTGTCATATCTGTTTTTCCTCGGCCTCTTGTAAATTTCCGGCGTCTTTAAGGGAACTCATTCTGCTAATTTCCGCATGTACTCTGCAAATTCCAAATGACGCAACTGTTGCTGATTTCAGGGGGCAGCCTGCGACTGTTCAACTATATCACAGGTGCACATTTTGTTCTATATTTTGTGTCAAGCACAAAAAGTTGAGATCCGCATGGTGGGATTGTAACATGGGCTAAATCCTGAAAAATTTCCTGCCGCGCCTACATATAAAAGAGGTCATAGGAGGGGTCTTCTCGGCCTGCCCCACTTGTTGTTACATGATCTTTTCTACTGCCTCAACGAGTTAATAGCCAGGCCGTGGTCAGGCCGTGATTGATTTTGCCTTGGCATTCGTGTACAATTTGCACTATAGTAGTGAAAGACAAGGCCGATACAGAGCTTGTCGGTCTATGGAGGATACAATGGCGACAAAGACGATAAAACTGGAAGTTCCATTTCAGAAGCTTCTTGCTGTTATAGACCAGCTCACCGGGGATGAAAAGCTGGTTCTCAAAAAAAAGCTTCAGCGTGAAAAAGCTTCAACCTGGCAAGACAGGTTCGGAAGCGCTTTGAGTTATCTCGGCAAGAGGAATGTTAAGTTTTCCGAGCGAGAAGTCGCGGAGGATGTAAGCAAAGCTATTGCCGAGGTGAGAGGAAATGTTCACCGGTAGGGTAGTGATTGACACCAACATCTTTGTGAGCGGAACTGTTTCCTCGAAAGGATCTCCGAGAAAAATTCTCGACTTTGCCAGAAAGGGAGCATTCAGGGTCGTAACGTCTCTTTCGATCAATCACGAAATTCTGGAAGTCCTTCACCGAGAGCATATTTACACAAAATACGGTCTCAATGAGAAAGTCATCGACGATTTAGCGTCATTTCTCTACGAAGGAACAATTTTAACAGAAGATGCGTATGAAGTTTCACGCGTGAAAAAAGATGCTGATGACAACAAGTTCCTCGGTTGCGCCCTTGAAGGCGAAACAGCGTACATCGTATCCGGCGATGATCACTTGTTAAGCATCAAACATTATCGGGGAATCCAGATCATTGATGCAAATAGTTTTTTAATACTATTGGGAAACAAATAGTCGCCTTGTCCTTCCTCGTTATCCTTCGTAGTTGTCCTATAAAAGATCCCATATCATTATCGTTCAATTACAGACACCCATCTTATCGGCCCCAGTCGGCAGCAGTGCGAAGCGACCACTATCTTTACAGCGCGCCGCTTCTCTCTTCTTCCTTGCGGTAAGAACTTACATCGAGAACCGACAACGACACAAGGAAGTATCCATAGAGTCACTTATTTGTCCTTGTCATCCTTGTCAAGATCAAAGAAGTGACCCCCATGACCCGTATCGGTCTTTTTGCATGGCCATATCTATACATTCATTTTTGCCTGAAAGCAAATATTTAAGCGTATATATTTGCCTTCGGGAGTAGTTTTATGTTAGTTGGAAGGCTGTATACTTCATTACGTCCATACCCCGTCGATGACCGCCCCGCAGTGTCCGCAGGCGCCTTTGATTATTGCATTCTCAATCACGCGAAACCCGACCCTCCTGATGAGCGTCTTGCCACAACTCCAGCAGAGCGTGTCCTCGCCTTCTCCCGGGATGTTGCCCTCATAGACATACCGGAGCCCGGCGTCGAGGCCGATCTGACGTGCCCGTTTGAGCGTTTCGGCAGGGGTGGTTCCGGCATCGGTCAGCTTATAGGTCGGATGGAACCGGGAGACATGCCAGGGAATTTCTTCTCCGACGGAGCGGATGAATCCGGCTATCTGCCTGAGTTCGGCATCCGAATCGTTATGTCCGGGAATGATGAGCGTGGTGATCTCGATCCAGATGCCGGCCTGTTTATAGTTTTGAATGGCATCAAGCACCGGGGCGAGGCGGGCGCCGCAGATCTTCCGGTAAAAATCATCGGAGAACGACTTCAGGTCGATATTGGCCGCATCGAGGACGGGCCCGATCATGCTGAGCGCTTCGGGGGTTATATACCCGTTCGTCACGAACACGTTCCTGAGTCCGGCATCTTTTGCGCACCGGGCCGTGTCATAGGCAAGTTCAAAAAATATCGTCGGCTCGGTGTAGGTATAGGAGATGCTGGCGCAACGGACCTGCTGCGCGGCAAGAACGATGGCAGCGGGCGTTACGGCTTTTCCGATGATCCGCCCGCGCAACTCCCGGGGAAGCTGCGAGATGTCCGAGTTTTGACAGTGCCTGCACCTGAAGTTGCAGCCCGGCGTGGCAATGGAATAGGACTGGGTTCCTGGCAGAAAATGAAAGAGCGGTTTTTTTTCTATGGGATCGACGTTCTGAGCAATGACCTTGTCGTAAACGAGGCTATAGAGGACACCGTCCTCATTCTCCCGCACGGCGCACAGTCCCAGCTTGCCGTCACGGATACGGCAGCGGTGTGAACACAGGCCGCAGGTTACGTCCTTCCCTTCCTGCGGCTCCTGGAACAACGCCCGTTTGACCTCAGTTTTCATTTGTTCTTGCCTGTGTGCGGAGGAACGTTGATCAGCTTGATGATATCTGACGCGATCGTTCTTCCCGCATCTTGTGGTTCAGAGATTCAGCCTGTATCCTGCTCTTGCAGCTCGTGCAGATAATATCGTCTGAAGGATTGCTGCATACGAGACAGCGCCGGTCCTGGCCGGGCTGCAGACCTTCAGCCTGAAAGATCGTC
>JANPMZ010000067.1:0-8300 GCA_031427195.1 Nitrospirota bacterium | reverse complement strand
CTGACTCCTGTCTACTGTCTACTGACCCCTGTTGCACTACTCCTTCCATCCGTTATTGCCGATAAGCGGTACGAACACGCAGGGAACGCTCTGCTCCGATATGACCCCGCCCGCGGTCTTGACCACTTTCATCAACCGCTGTCCATAGCGGTCCCCTACCGGTATGACCATCCTGCCCCCTTCCCGAAGCTGTTCTACGAGCGCATCAGGGACATGCGGCGCTCCCGCAGTCACCATGATCGCATCAAAGGGCGACATTTCCTTCCAGCCGTAGGTCCCGTCGTAGACCTTAAGCGCCACGCTCCGGTAGCCCAGACGATCCAGCACCGCGCGGGCCCGCTCCGCCAGGGTTTTAATACGCTCTACCGTATAGACCTTTCCGGCAAGCTCGGCCAGAACTGCGGCCTGGTATCCGGACCCGGTGCCGATCTCGAGCACGCGTTCAGTACCGGTCAGTTCAAGGATCTGGGTCATGAGCGCGACCATGTAGGGTTGCGACATGGTCTGGCCTTCGCCGATAGGCAGCGCCTGGTCGACATAGGAATTGCCGCGGATCGCTTCCGGCAGGAATTCATGGCGGAGCACTTTGCGCATGGCTGCAAGGACCCGTTCATCCTTGACGCCTCTGCTGATGATCTGCTCCTCCACCATGCGCTGACGCTCGCGTTCAAAGTTCATTGCTCATCACTCCTGCCCGGCGCGGTCGGCGTGTAGGACATCCGCTCCAGGGGACGGAGCCGGTCGAAAACAGCATAATCGGTCAGGTCGAGATGGAGCGGCGTAATGGAAACGAGGTTTCGGTCGATTGCGTCGGAATCAGTTCCCTCTTCCCGCTCCCAATCAGGCTCACCCCCGCCGATCCAGTAATATTTTTTGCCGCGGGGATCGACACGCTCCACGGTCATCTGGTGGTAGATGCGCTTGCCGAGCCGGGTAATCGCCGTACCTTTGAGCTCGGACAACGGTACGTTCGGAACATTGACATTGAGCAGTGTACCCTCCGATAACCCCTGGTTAAAGATCATCGCTGCGATCGTCACCGCCACCTCTGCTGCGTCGGCAAAAAGATAGTTCTCCCGTGCCGCCAGTGAAATCGCAAACGAAGGAACACCGAGCAAGCGCGCTTCGATCGCACCCGCCACCGTACCGGAATAAGTAACGTCATCACCGAGGTTCGGGCCCTTGTTGATCCCCGAGACCACCAGCCGCGGTATTTCCTTGAGCAGCCCCTTGACGGCAATGTTCACGCAATCAGTCGGCGTGCCGTTGACACTGAACACGGAATCCCTTATCTCCTCGATAAGGAGCGGACGATGGAGGGTCATGGAATGGCCGGCCGCACTCCGCTCCCGGTCCGGCGCGACGATCACGACCGAATCGAGTTCCTTCAGCCGTTTGGCGAGCAGCTGTATCCCGGGGGAAAGCACACCGTCGTCATTGGTCACCAGAATCATAGGAGGTCACCTTTCTTTGCAAACAGAATTTTTATCAAGAAAAGTTTATACCATACTGATTGCGAACGTATCAAACAAAGTCTCCTGCAACCGTCTTCAGAGGGGCAAGGTAATAAGGGACTCGTAAAGGATTTACACCGGGGAAAGACCGTTTTAAGAAGGAATTCAGCGTTCAACATTCAGCAAGACCAGGATCAATTGCTGTATATCCGCTCCAGAAATTTGCGGTCTTCAATGGCCTTTCCGGAAAGCCAGGGTAAATATTCCAGCGTAACAACGCCGGCCCAACCCAGTTCCTGAAGCCTGTCGAGAAGGTCCAGACAGAAGGAATCACTATCGATCGGGCGGAACTGTCGGCCGGCAGTACGCTCGCCTCCGGGTGTCACTGCCGAAAGGTGGACATTCACGAGATGCGTCCGGTAGCTTTCAATGATCCAGGTGACCTCGGTCTTCGGAATATATGATGTATCAAGAACCATGGGCAGACGGTGCTCCATGATCTCATCAGGCGTCAGGACCCGGTCTTTGTCCCATAATGTTTCAACTGCCAGCATAACTCCTGTCCGGTCCTGCAGATATTTTATATTCAAGAGCGCCGAGGACTGTTCCTCTTTCCGCGTTCTTTCCTGACGCTCTTCAGGATGAAACACCAGCATCTCGGACCCAAGTGCCTCGGCGAATTGTATGATATTTCCGGCCCATTTTCGGAATGAGCCGTCTCCCAGTTCGCCGTGCGGTGCGTGCACCGAGCGGACCGGGATGTCGAACTCCCGTATCTGCCGCTCCACATCGGCAAGCCGGTGCTGGTCGCGCAATAACGTATCGAGCGATGAAGGCAAGGCAAGTTCTATGGGAATGCCGCGCACCTGTTCGAGCTGCTTGCGGCTGTTCGCAAAATCTATTCCCCTGCGGATGCAGAATCGCATAGGTGTCTGCTGCATAAGCGGCTGCGGAAACGTCCTTTCATGGCCTGCGGTCCACTACGAGTGCCGGAAGTATAGCATGAAAGTATTTTCATGGGTATGAAAAAAAGGATACAACGTCCGTATCCTCACCGGGCCGGCAATATGTCCGAGCATGCAATAAATTTTACGGTTGGAATACTATAATGAAAAAAGCCATAACGTAAAGAACGTTATGGCTGAAAAATGGCCGGGAGACCAGCTGGAGCCCACGGTCCGGTGGATGCTCGAACGGACCGTGCGGGACAGCGGGCCCTCTTTCCCGCGCACGGGCGAAACCTATCCCGGCTTCAACATGTGCAAGCTCTGCCCCTTCCTGGCTTGGCATAAGCCGACGGAAAAATAGGGCTCTTGTCACATGACAATGTTCGCAACCACCCTTGCGTTTAAGACCGCAAAAAAAAGGTCTTGACAATTTTAGACTGCTTGGCTACTATTACTGCATACTCTTGAATAAAGGATATTTTCTGCGGCCCCGGCGGCCGGGATTTTGACATTACGGAGCAGTTCAAAAGGAGGAAGCAATGAAAAATTACATGAAGGCGGTTTGTGTCTCGTTATTACTGGGGTTGGCGTTTCCCCTGGCGGCAGGCGCCGAGATAAAGCTGGCGCTGCTGCCCAGGCTCAGCGCAATGGAAATGAATGCGATGTTCACGCCGCTGGCAGAGTACCTGAGTAAAGAGACGGGCGAAAAGGTGATTCTTGTCATCCCGAAGGATTTCGAGACCTTCAAGACCGCGGTCTCGTCCGGTCAGGTAGACATGGGCTTTTCCAATCCGCTCATCTATGTTCAGCTGAAAAAAAGCGCCCCTGCGCTTGAGCCGCTCGGGCTGGCGTCGGAGAAGGCAGGCACGAAGTTCCGCGGGATCATCATCGCCCGCAAGGACAGCGGCATCGAAAAAGTCCAGGACCTGAAGGGCAAAAAACTCATCTTCGTGGATCAGGATTCGGCTGCGGGCCACGTGTTCCAGCTGCTTACGCTGAGCAAAGCGGGCCTCGACGTGCATAAGGATTTCACGAAACTGCCCTTTGCCAAAAAACATGACAACGTGGCCATGGCCGTGTTCAATAAGACGGCTGATGCAGGCGGCATCCGCGAGGATGACCTGGATAAAATGAAGGACAAAGTGGACTTGTCGCAGATCAAGATCGTTGCCTACACGGACTATTATCCGAACTGGCCCCTGTTCAGAACAGGCAAGATGAGCAATGCCGTGGCCGACAAGGTCAAGGCGGCCCTCATGAAGCTCAAGCCCAACAGCGCCGAGGCGCAGCAGACGGTCGGCCCGGCGAAGATCACGGGGTTCGCGCCGGTCGTTGATAAGGACTATGATATGCTCAGGCAGGCCGCCAAGATTGCCGACCTCCTGTAGAAAAAGCGCACCGTGCGGGGGGCGGCGTTCGCAGGCAGAAATGGGACACTGAGGGAAATGGGGAGAGAATGACACGCTTTCAAAACTGGACGGTGACAAAAAAATTTCTCGCAAGCATCGTAACCGTCCTTCTTCTGGTAACCGTCTTACTGGTCGTGACGCTCGGGATCAGCCAGAAGCGGGCGCTGATGCGGACGCTGCAGGAAAAAGGAAAGAATACGACCCAGTTTCTGGCCGCCATATCAGCAGAGCCGATACTGTCCTATAACTTTATGTACCTCGAAGGGTATGTCAAGGACATCTCACAGGACCGGGAGGTGGCCTTTGCGGTCATCCAGGACAAACAGGGCAACCCCCTGACACGGGCCGGCAAGGAACCGGTTGAGAAGAAAAACCTGCTGGAATTTTCCAGCCCGGTTATGCAGGGTACAGACCAGATCGGCACGGCACGTCTTCTGTTCACGACGAAGTATGTAGACGAAGTCACGCGGACCGCACAGGGAATCATCGTAGTGCTGTGTCTCGGGGCCGGCGCTCTTCTTTCCGGCATCGTCTATCTGTTGTTCATCAGAATCATTGTAAAACCCCTTGCGGCGCTCACGACTTCGATGGAAAAACTGGCTTCCGGCGAGCTCGACCTCGCCGTTGAAATCCGAAGCAATGATGAAGTGGGCAAACTCGGCCAATCCATGAATTCCATGGTCAGGAAATTACGCGACGTAGTTGCCGACGTGCAGAGCGCATCTAACGGCGTATTCGAGGGAAGCCAGCAGCTCTCGTCGGGCGCCACGCAGCTCTCGGTAGGGACAACGGAGCAGGCAGCTTCGGCAGAGGAAGCGTCATCGGCGGTCGAGGAGATGAACGCAACGATAAGACAGAACGCCGACAACGCCGTTCAGACCGAGAAAATCGCCCGCAAATCGTCGGTCGACGCCCAGGAAAGCGGCAAGGCCGTGACCGACGCAGTGACCGCCATGAAGCAGATAGCCCAAAAGATCAGCATCATCGAAGAGATCGCCCGCCAGACGAACCTGCTGGCACTGAACGCGGCGATCGAGGCGGCGCGCGCAGGGGAGGCGGGCAGGGGCTTTGCGGTCGTAGCAGCGGAGGTCAGGAAACTCGCTGAGCGAAGCCAGGCGGCCGCGGCTGAGATCAGCAATTTATCGGGTTCGAGCGTCGCTATTGCCGTTCAGGCCGGGACCATGCTGGCAACGCTCGTGCCCGACATCCAGAAGACCGCTGAGCTGGTGCAGGAGATCAGCGCGGCATCGAAAGAACAGGCAGGCGGCTCGGACCAGATCAACAGCGCTATCCAGCAGTTGAACCGTGTGGTGCAGCAGAACGCCGGAGCTGCCGAAGAGATGTCCAGCATGGCGGAGCAGCTTTCGTCGCAGGCCGAGCAGCTTCAATCCGCCATCGGGTTTTTCAAGCTGAGCGTGTCTGGAGTCAGCGGCAATGCTGCCGGGAAGCAGGAAGGTCCGCAGCTGCTGACGATAGGACATCTCCCCTCACGGCACTGAGCCGCCCGGTGAGGAAAAGCTCGGTGGCTTCGGTGCAGGAGGTTTTGAACCTGGAGGCCGGGCAGATCTCACCGGCGCCGAAGATCGGGACGATCATTGCATCACCATTCTGGACATTGACCGCGCGTTCTCCGCGGATGATCTCGCCCAAGTGCAGGCTCCGCAGGCCGAAGCAGGTATAGCGCAACCACTCTGCAGTGGCTGCGTCGTTCGGTAGTTCCTTCGGTAGTATCGCAACGCCTCGCGATGAAGGCACACTAAAGGTTCCGTTCTGTGTCGTAAAAGATAGAATGTCAATTTTCAAATCTGACCCAAAACTCTTCCAAACTCTTCTTATAACACAGCAGCTCGGTAAAAATCCCTGCCAAAAGCGTTCATGGCAAGGCGAACTGGTTCCATTGCAATTCCTCCAGCAGAGCGACAAAGGTGTGTTCCAGCGGAGCCTGGATATGAAGCGGCTGAGCGTTATAAGGATGGATGAATTCGATTTTATATGCATGCAGCAATAATCGATGGCAGTTGAACTGCCTGCGGAAAAAGTCGTTCTGTTTCCCGTCTCCATAGGTGGTGTCTCCAACGATAGGATGAAAAATATGTTTCAGGTGACGTCGTATCTGGTGATTGCGGCCCGTTAAGGGGAAGACGGCAATGAGGGAATAGCGGGCCGTGGAATAACGATCCACCGGATAAGGCAGTTCAATGTTCGCCAATCGTCGATAGTCAGTGACCGCTTTTTTTGCCTGCTTTTCCTTATCCGCTTTTTGATCGGTCATCTTATCCAAAATCTCCTTCAAGGGATAATCGATGCGTTCCGCCTCTTTGGTGTACCCCCGCACTATGGCAAGATATCCTTTGGAAATCATTTCATCGGTAAAGGACCGGGTCATACGACGGGCAGTTTCCTTGTCCAGGGCGAATACCAGTACGCCCGAGGTGGCTTTGTCAAGACGATGGATAGGATAGACCCACTGCCCCAACTGGTCCCGGACGAGCTTCATGGCATTTTCATTCTCATGGCGGTCGATGCTGCTGCGATGGACCAAAAGGCCCACGGGTTTATTGACCGCGACCAGGTACTCATCCTGATACAGGATCGGCAATGTTTTCATCAGGCTTTCTTTCTCACGCCGCTCTTGCGGAAGAGCACAACATCGCTGCCAACAAAGACCAGCTCTGCATACCACTGGAGAGCCAGCCAGGTAAAGGTCGCACGGAAGAAAAAGCAGACATGGGTAGGGTCGTTCTTATAATACCATTGTGGAAACGTGTCCTGCGGAACAGCAGCTTTGGTCATGATGCCCAGCCACCCCCCCTGCTTCAGACAGGTCCACAACCGTTCCAGTTCTTTTCGGGGATCATGCAGATGCTCTACCACTTCGGTGGCGGTAATGAAGTCGTACTGCTGCTCCAGCACCGCCGGGACCGGTTCGTAAAAATGGTCGAAGAGCGTCATAGTATGGCCGGCTTCTTCGAACATCCTGGAAAGCGTTGGCTCAGGACCGGAGCCGAAATCCAGACCATGGCTGCCCGGAGTCAGTTTATGTTGCAAAGGAATGAACAGGCGGCTTAAGAAGCGGCGATAGTCCAGGTCCTGAGGCGAGTTCTGGTGCAGGTCGTATCTCTTTTTTTCATCCTCTGCGGACAGGAACTGCCAGGAAGGGACAAACACCAGGCTGCAGACCCGGCACTGGTAATAAGTACGGTGTTTGTCCTGAGAATATTCACGTACTTTTTCGGTCCGGCACAAGGGACAGGCGGTGTTATTGATAGATGATTTCATTGTTTAACATCAGGCGGCATCTCTCGGCGAATGCAAAATTCAATATAGTGGTATCAAGATAGCATTGTAATTTTTTCAAATTCCAGCCGCCTCCTGACTCGCTGCTTGATTATACCACGTTTATTTATTAGAAGAAGCCTCCGTCTATGTCGTTAAAAAAGAGCTTACGGGCGCTGCTCCGCGAGGAGTTCAAAACAGGGAGCACGGACAACTGTTTCCGGTACGGCGGGAAAGAGTTCTCAATCGTGCTCGGCTAAACCGGCAGCGCTAGTGAATCACTGGGCGTAAACGCAAAACTCCAAGCCTTGCCGGTAAGTCCTTGAGAGCAAAGATAATATGTTTGACAAAGCGCATGACAGGCTGTAAAATCCGTAGGTATTTCAAATCACAAGGATCCAAGTCACAAGGATCCAAGGATCGGTTCTTCGACCATACGGATAGTTCCTCTCCAGCCCGGGCACGCGGCCTCTCCCACCCCGACGCCTGCTCAGGCGCTATCCCGATACTACATCACCATGCATTCAGTTGACAACGAGACAGGTCGCTTCGAGGTCCGAGACCTCATCATCCTTACCATCGGCCTGCTCTATGGTATCAGGCTCGGAAACCGAGCTCCGGCGCCGTCCCCGGTTCGTCATTCGAACGGTCTACGAAAAGATCGATACAGAGAAAGAAGGAATCCATGACTAAACCCGCAATACTCGTTTTCGCCTACCACGACATTGGCTATGAATGCCTGCAGGCCCTGATCCAGAATGATGAGTATATCCTTGCCGTCATTACCCACAAGGACGATCCCAACGAAGAGATCTGGTTCAAGTCGGTGGCGAAACTGGCGGCCAAATATGACATCCCGGTATAATTGTAATATAGATTCTGCACAGAATCGGCACTTGGAATTCTGAAACCATCGTATAAGATTGTTCCAGTACGTTTTGCACTTTGATCAATGATGATAATTGTTGAGGCTTTTCGCTTGTCTCCCGCTTCATAAGCATTCACTAAATTGGCAGATGGCGTTCCAAAACCGAAGCCTAAATCTGTCCAACCTCCTCTGCCTCCAACTCGTGGACCTTGCCAAGTTGCATAGCCGTTTACTCCCAAATCACTATTGTTAAATTGACCCGTTTGAATCTCAAAAATTGACTCTACGTTGTTGTCGCCTACTTTTCGCCAAATCGTGGCATAATCTGGAACCAGATTATACTGTC
>JANPMZ010000066.1:0-26048 GCA_031427195.1 Nitrospirota bacterium | reverse complement strand
GCAACAATATGACCGAGGTGATCGCAGCGCTTGCAAGTCTCGCTAATCTCGATTGCCGGGAGCGGGAGGACGTCCTGGCCGAGTTCTACGATACCTGGAAGCACGACCCGCTGGTGATGGACAAGTGGCTTGCGATCCAGGCGGGCTCATCCCTGCCGAAGACGCTGGACAACGTCAAGGCGCTTACACAACATCCGGCCTTCTCCATTCAGAACCCCAATAAGGTGCGCGCGCTGATCGGTGCCTTCTCGGCCAATGCCGTGCGGTTCCATGACGCAGGCGGGGACGGGTATGCGTTCCTTGCCGACAGGGTCTTGCAGGTGGATGCTATGAACCCCCAGATCGCGGCGCGGCTCGCTTTCGCGTTCACGATGTGGAAACGATATGACGCTTCGCGGCGGGCGCTCATGAAGGCGCAGCTCGAGCGGATGCTCGGGACACCGGCGCTGTCAAAGGACCTCCACGAGATCGTGGTAAAAAGTCTTGCCTGACCCGGGGGCTCCTGGGGCAGGGCATACCGGCTTAACGTTTAGCAACTCCACCCCTCTTTTTTGCACTTGCCTTTTCTTCGCGCTTGTACTATCGTTTTCCCTGTCGGCTGCCGCGGAAAAAATAATTCCATTACCCTGCGCTTGTCAAGGAGGATCCATGAAAACATACGTGAAAATATCCATCCTGTTCGTCGTTGTTGCTTTAATCATGTTCGCAGTTTATGCGGTGCAGCGGGTATCGGCGCCTGAGAGTGCCATTATCGCGCATGAGCGGGAGACCCTCTACATGGCGAGGGACAAGAACCGCATGGAAAAGGACCCGGCCTATGCGGCCGAAATGCGGGACCGGCTGCAGTTCCTGGACCTGCGGATCGCGGCGGCGAACATTGCCGAGAATAATCCCGATGCTGCCATCGCAGCCATGCAGAAGCTGATCGCCGGGGAAGAGACGCACGCAACGAGCGGCGCTGACCGCCATTCACGCAGCTATGTGAACGAAATGCGCTTCTACGAAACCCTGAAGAACGCGTATGAGCTTAAGAAGGACGAGACAGGCGCAAAGAAAGCAACGGAAGCGCATGACGCGCTCCTCCTGAAGGCCACAGAGGCGCGAAAGCGGGAAAGCAGGGAAGAAGGAAAGCATGTCGGAGCGGCCGGGGATTAGCCGCCCCCGATAAACGAGGGCGCTACGTACGTATCCTGTAGCGTCGGGGTTTATCCCCGACGCTCTTGGCTCGAGCAGCCGCTTCATTGCTGACAGAAACTCTTTCCAGGAGGGGCTTTGAACACTCGATGGATCGCCATCGTTTCACTGCTTCTCGCCGTCGCCGTTATCCTTTTTCACTTTCGTATTAAAAAAGTTTTGTATTTATGCTTATCCGCGTTCATCGGATTTTATCTGCGTCCAAATGCCGTTCGTAGGATTATCAAATCAAAGGAACTATCCTGTGTCCATAATTCAAAAAACCTGCACTCCGGCAACGCTTTTTTCCGGCGACCGCTTCTCCGTTACCTACCGGCTCTTCGGCAGCGAGAAGGAAGCCCGCGCCATGGCAGAGGACATTTGCATTGAGCAGACCGTGGAATTCCCGGCAGAAGAAGTGCCCGAGGGGATCATCAGGGACCATGTGTTCGGCAGGATCGAGCATTTCGGGTACGGGGGCGGCGACGGCTTCAAAGCGGTCATCAGTTATGCCAATGAGATCGCTGCGGGAGAGCTGACGCAGTTCATGAATGTCGTGTTCGGCAACAGCAGTATCAAGCCGGGCATCCGTGTTGAGCATCTTGATCTTCCCAAGTCCCTTCTCCGTGCTTTCAAAGGGCCGCGTTTCGGCAGGCAAGGGCTGCGCACGCTCCTTCATGTCCCGAAGCGGCCGCTTCTGTCCACGGCGCTCAAGCCCCTGGGGCTTTCATCGCAGGAGCTCGCCGATCTGGCGTATCAGTTCGTGCTGGGTGGCATGGATATCATCAAGGACGATCACGGCCTGAGCGATCAAAGCTGTTCACCCTTTGAAGAGCGGGTACAGCTCTGTGCCGCAGCTATCCAAAAAGGAAGCAGAGAAACCGGGCAGCCCTGCCTTTATATTCCGAACATCACGGCGCCGCATAGCGAGGTGATGAAGCGGGCCAGGATCGCAAAACAGGCGGGGGCAGGCGGGATGATGGTTGCGCCGGGGCTTATCGGCTTTGACCTGATGCGGGAACTGGCTGATGATGATTCTTTGGCCCTGCCGATCCTGACCCACCCGGCGCTACAGGGGAGCTTTGTGACGAGCCGGAACGGCATCTCGCACGGCGTCATCTTCGGCCAGCTTGCGCGTCTGGCAGGGGCTGATGCGACCATCTTTCCGAATTTCGGCGGACGGTTCTCCTTCAGTCGCGAAGAATGCAAAGAGATCGTGTTCGCGACCAGCGAGCCCATGGGTCATCTGAGCTCCATCTTTCCCGCTCCGGGCGGAGGCATGAGCCTCGACAAGGTGCCGGACATGCTCGAAACCTACGGCCAGGACCTGATCTTCCTGATCGGCGGGGGGTTGTTCCGGCACGGCCCGGACCTGGTGCAGAACTGCCGCCACTTCAGGAAGATGGTGGAAGGGATGAAGTAGAGAAAGGCGGATCGCGAACCTGACGCTGTGGTAAAACAGTATCTCATTCGCATGTGCATTAAACAAAATGTAACAGTGGCGTCTTTACAGAAAACATGATACGATTAAAATCATTCTGAACGAGCGATCTTCGATCCCGCGGCAAGAAGTACAGTCGGTGGCAGGACGATTGGACTCGCGGTGAACGTTTGCCAAGGAGACCGATCCATGAAACAAAATGTTCTTATTATTGACGACGATCCCTTGGTCCAGGGCGCCATTGCAACGTTCCTGACAGAGCTCGGGTTCAACGTCCATACGGCTTCGACACTGGCGGCTGCCCGGGAAAGCGTCTCCGTGCGAAGTTATGAGGCGGTCATTGTCGACCAGTTATTGCCGGACGGAAGCGGCATCGATCTTATCCGGGAACTGCGGGCCATGAGCCCCGACATGGCCATCGTGGTCATCACGGGGGCAGCGGACGTACCGCTGGCGGTGAAGGCAATGCAGGAAGGGGCGGACAATTTTCTCCCGAAGCCGGTGAGTTTCAGCAACCTGCTTTTTTTCATCAAGAAGAGCCTTGAGGTGCGCTCCCTTCGCAGGATCTCGGGGAGCCGCAGGCGGCTGGAAAAACGGAGCTTTTTCGATTTCGGCGTGAGCGCTGCGATGGCCTCGGTACAAGAGCTTGCCGGCCTTGCTATCGGCAACGATTCGCCGATGCTCATTATGGGGGAAACCGGCGTGGGCAAGGGCGTTCTGGCGCGATGGATCCACGAGAACAGCAGACGCAACGCCGGGTCATTTGTCGAAGTGAATTGCTCGGGCCTGCGCGGCGAACTGCTGGCCAGTGAACTATTCGGCCACTGTAAGGGCGCCTTCACCTCGGCGGTACAGGACCGGCAGGGACTGCTGGACATTGCGGACGGCGGAACGTTGTTTCTGGATGAGATAGGAGACATGGACCGTGCGGTGCAGGCACAGTTCCTGAAAGTGATCGAGGATAAATCCTATCGACGCCTCGGCGAGGTCCGGATGCGCACAAGCGACTTTCGAATCATGTGCGCCTCGAACAAGGACCTGATGGAGGAGGCGTCACATGGCCGCTTTCGGAAGGACCTTCTCTATCGCATCCAGGTGATGCCTATCGTCATTCCGCCGCTGCGAGAGAGGCCTGAGGATATTGAGCGCCTGGCGCTCCATACCCTTGCCGGCCTGATGTATCCCTTCCGGGACATAGTTCCCGAGGTCGTTGCCCTTCTCAAGGCCTATCTCTGGCCTGGCAATGTTCGGGAACTCCGCAATGTGCTGGAACGCGCGGTCATGCTTGCTCGAGGGAGCGCTCTTACTGCGCAGCTCTTTACCGGTATCCGCGGGCCGTCCCGAACGGTCCTCCTGGAACCTGTCGATCTGCCGGACGACAGGGAGATGGAGACGATCAGGGCCGCGCTGAAACGGACCAGCGGCAATGTGATCAAGGCGGCCAAAGATCTAGGCATTTCGCGGGCAACGCTCTACCGAAAGATCAAAAGAAATCATCCTCAAAAATAGCACGCGATTTCTTGCGGACGATCACGCCTTGCAGGCGGCCGCTTCGGGAGCCCACTACCTCCGCCGATCATCTCAATCCTGATCACCCTGTCAGAAACGTTCAAATTCCTTATCCTGGAAGTCTATCGCAGAAGAGCCGACCGGCCTGGCGGGTACACGGGTGGAACGGGTTATCGCTTCAGTGCGCAGCCACGGACGAACAGGCGCATGCACTTTCGGGGAAGCGACGAGCGGCCTGCCCGCAGGGAACGATCGGTACGTCTCGTGGCGCTTCGTATCGTCGCTCTCTTTGGCGACCTTGAAGAAGGTCATCGTGTTCAGCAGCATCTCCGACTGCGAGGAAAGTTCCTGGGCGGTCGAAGCCATTTCTTCCGCTGCGCCGGCATTTCGCTGGATCACCTGATTGAGCTGCTGGATCGCGCTGTTGATCTGCTGCGCGTTCGCGGACTGCTCTTTGCTGGAGGCAGTTATCTCCTGCACCAGTTCCGACGTTTGCCGGATGTCCGGAACCAGCTTGACCAGCATTGCCCCGGCGCGCTCCGCCACCTCTACGCTCGATGTCGACAACTCGCTGATCTCCGCAGCGGCCGCCTGGCTGCGCTCTGCGAGCTTTCGCACTTCCGCGGCCACGACAGCGAATCCTTTTCCATGCTCGCCGGCCCGCGCAGCCTCGATCGCGGCATTCAGCGCGAGGAGATTTGTCTGGCGCGCGATCTCTCCGATGATCGAGATCTTGCCCGCGATCTCCTTCATTGCTTTCACGGCCTCGGAGACCGCGCTCCCGCTCTCGCTTGCATCATTCGAGCTTTTGAGCGCGATCTTTTCGGTCGCCATGGCATTGTCCGCGTTCTGCCGGATGGTCGCGTTCATTTCCTCGATCGACGCCGATGCCTGCTCGGCGCTTGCCGCCTGTTCCGTCGTGCCCTGGGACATTTGTTCCGACGAGGACGAAAGTTGCCTGCTGCCCGATGCAACATTATCCGCTGCGGTTTTCACCCCGGCAACAACGGTATTCAGTCTGCCTACCATGCTGGTGATGGACCGGGAGAGCATGCCGATCTCGTCGTCAGAACCCGACTCGACGGTCTGCGAGAGGTCCCCCCCTGCGATCTTTTCCACGACCGAGGTCAGCCTGCCGATAGGCTGAACAGCGAGGAACCGGAACAGCAGGTACACAATAAGCGATACCAGCATCAGGGTGCCGAGTGACAGGAACAAAAGAATAACCTGCGCGTTTCGCAGCGCGCTTTTGATGTGAGTTGTGGCGTAGCCGATCTTCACGGCGCCGATCCTCTCGTCCTGTTGGAGGATGGGGCTGGAGAACTCCAGAAAGTCGGCCTTTCCTGCGTCTGTTTTCTTGTACTCCGCCAGGTTCTTGCCGTCCCGGTCCTGGACGATGGCGAAGATGATGTCGCCGTCGCCTGCGCCGACGTACCGGACCTGGTTCTCCAGCGCAGTGAAGTTGAAGCTGAGGATCGATTCGCCGGAGATCGCGGCAAGGAGCCGTGCCACGTTCTCCCCCTTTCCTTCGAGTTCACGGACGAGCACTTTTTGCTCATGAAAATTGATCGTGACACCCATGGCAGTGAAAACCAGCAGAAGGGCCAACAGTATGCTGACCAGGAATTTTCTGGTCAGCGTCCCTCGAAAAAGGAAAGAACGTATCATGGTATCATCTCCTGTTGTGTATCCCGTATTGCGGACGGCGACCGCGGGGTGCGTTCTGTAACGGATCCCGAGCGCGCGGGGAAACGGCCCAACTACAGAGCTCCGACAAGTTTGGCGGCGGCGCGAAGGTCATCATACTCCCGGTCCGAAACAGGGATGAATCCGGTAAGACGGAGGGGGCCGAGGATCTTTTCGTTCTGCGGGTCGTTCGGTTTCAGCTTGAGCAGGGCGGTTCTGAGCTTGTCGGCAGTCGATTTGTTCAGGCTCGGCGTTGCAAAGAACGGCCAGTTGGGAAAGTAATCAGTGTATCCCACGATCCTCAGTTGTGCGGTGTCCAGAGCCCCTTTCATTTTGTCCAACTGCTCCTCGCGGACGCCGCCTGCATCTGCCGTCTTGTTGAATACCGCCATGACCACGCCTTCCTGGGTCTTTGCATAGGGAAGCATGACGATATCTTTCTTGACGTCGAAGCCCGCCTTGCTCAAGAGGAGCTTCTGGAAAATATGCCCCGCAGGTGAATCCTCCTCCACAAAGGAGAACTTTTTTCCCTTCAGGTCCTGCAGCTGGTTAATAGTGCTGTCTTTTCTCGCAATGATGATGCCCCGAATGCGCGTACCGCTTTTCACTTCCGACGACAGGGCCAGCGGCTCGATATTGATCGATTGCTTCATCTGGATATAGATCAGCGGATTGACGAAACCGATGTCTGCTTTTCCCGTCCTCACCGCTTCAGTGACGCCGTCAAAGTTCTTGGGCACCACCAGGGTCACCTTTTCTCCTACCTCGCGGGTCAGATACTCGGTAAGAGGGGCGAACATGGTCTGGAGTTCCGCAGCGCTGAGGCGCGGCACCGTGACGAGCCGTATTTCAGCGCTTGCAGTGCCGGGACTAAAGGCCATCAGCGCTGCGATGCAGGCAATACCTGGAACTGCGGTAGTTCTCAAAAATCTTCTTAACATTATGGATCCTCCTTTTAGGATGAAATATTCGTTCTGCCATGACAGCAGTGTGCCCATGAAGTGAAATAGAGAGCAATATCCGTGCCGTTCTGTCTTCCAGTTGATTTTTACCGCAATCACGACCGCTCCGGCAATGATCTCGTGAAGCCTCACAGATGGGGTGCAGATGCATAACGTTTTTCTGCTCAGAAACCCGCATGAAAAACGCGGCCTTCTGTCAAGTCGCCGTACACCGTGCAGAATTGCAACATAGTCTTGCTGCAAGGCGTCGCCAAGGTGCGATAGGGTCAATAATAGCATATGCTGAAAATACTGTCTCCGGACGGCGTCCGATTCAGATATTTATAGCTTATTATTCTCAAAGTATGAGACATGTCTCAAGAAAGCGTCTCATTGTGAGACAGCATGATAAACAGAATAATTCATAATGTTGTCCATCTGCTGCAACATCTGATTGATTCTAAAGGGATCAAAGCTTCGACACGGGTACTGGTACGGTTTCTGCAAATCAGATGTTAGTACTGGAAATGTTTCAATTGCCCGTTCAATTGCCCGTTGGCATTTCTTTTTCCTGGCCTGGAAGGTATTTATTATCGGGGCGCGGATGTGATGCAGGCAGGTGTCGGCGCGAAGCAGACGAACACAGAGCAGGTCCTTAGTAACTAAAAAATAAAATTCTTCTCAAAATGGCAAAAAATTTACCACGAAGAACTCGAAGTTAAAAGCAAAATTTTGATTTTATCTTTTCAACTTCTTCATGATCTTCGTGCTCTAAGTGGTGAAAAGGCTTTGGTTCCGGCTTGTCCGGATTAGGAGGAGAAACCATGGATTCCCGGGAAAGGTCAGCGCGACTGATAACACCATACGGGGGAAGGCTTGTTAACCTTCTCACCGCTGATGACGAACGCCGCAGCCTGCTCCTGCGGGCGAAGGGGCTTTCGTCGGTCCAGATATCGACACGGTCGGTCTGTGACCTGGAGCTGATGGCACTGGGTGCGTTCTCTCCCCTTGACCGATTCATGGGCGAGCGCGATTACCAGTCAGTGCTGAGCGATATGCGCCTGTTCGATGGTACGCTCATGCCCATCCCCGTCACCCTTCCCATAGACTCCGCTGACGGTCTGGAACTCGGCGCAGAAGTGGTGCTGCGAAGCCCTACGAACGACATCCTGGCCATCATGCTTCTCGAAGAAATATTCACCTGGGACCGCGAAGCTGAATGCAAGGCTGTGCTTGGAACCACGGACTCGCGCCATCCGCTCGTATCGGAGATGCACGGCTGGGGGCGCGCTCTGGTGTCCGGCCCGCTCAAAGTAGTGAACCTTCCCCGTCATAATGATTTCAGCGACATCAGGCGTACGCCGGCTGAGGTCCGCCTGCACCTGGAAGCGCTGCACCGGTCCGATGTGATCGCTTACCAGCCCCGCCATCCCATGCACCGGGCCCATGAGACACTGACCAAGGCTGCTGCCGCTGAAACGGGCGGGTCGCTCCTCATTCAGCCTGTTGTGGGCATCACCGGACATGACGACCTGGCGCACTATACACGCGTGCGGTGCTATGAGGCGCTGTTCGACAACTATTATGATTCAGGCCAGGCGCTGCTGAACCTTATTCCGCTTGCGGTACGCATGGCAGGGCCGCGGGCGGGGCTGTGGCATGGGATCATCAACCGGAATTACGGCGCGAACCATTTCATCATTGGCCGCGATCCCCACGGCCCGGGCAAGGATTCCCAGGGAAGGTCCTTTTACGCATCACGGGACGTGCAGGAGCTGTTTCGCGCACACGAAGGCGAGATCGGCGTGCGAATGATCCCCCACTGCGAAATGGTCTATCTGCCCTGCGGTAATCGATATGAGGAGTCTGACCGTGTGGTGCACGGCGCGGAAGAGTACGTGCGCGTATCGGCAACGAACGTGATCGAGGATTCCCTGTTCAGGGGCGAGAGGCTTCCGGAATGGTTCACCTATCCGGAAATAACGCAAATCCTGTTCGACGCTCATCCGCCCAAGACGCGCCAGGGATTCTGCATCTGGCTTACCGGACTGCCAAGCTCCGGAAAATCAACGATCGCTGACGTCCTCGCTCCACTTGTCCTGTCCGCAGGCAGACGGGCCACGGTCCTTGACGGCGATGTGGTCAGGACGCACCTCACCAAAGGGCTGGGTTTCAGTAAGGAGGACCGGATCACGAACATTTTGCGCGTAGGGTTCGTGGCTGCAGAGGTGGTACGGCATGAGGGCGTCGTGATCTGTGCGCTGATCAGTCCTTATGCGTCGACCCGGGACCAGGTCCGCGCCATGGTGGGCGGAGACCGGTTCATCGAGGTCTTCGTGAACACCCCGGTTTCTGTTTGTGAAGTACGGGATGTGAAGGGCATGTACACCATGGCGAAACAAGGCCGGCTCACGGGCTTTACCGGCGTTGATGATGCCTATGAACCGCCCTGTTCGCCGGAGCTCTGTATTGATACTGTTGCGGCGACTCCGGAGGCGAGCGCCCGGCAGATCCTGGAGGTGCTGGTCCGGAAGGGGTTCCTGGAGTTCGTAGAAAAACGGGCGAAGCAGAGGACCCCGCTCACCGGGGCCCTCCAGGCGGTCAGGAGCTGAGAAGGTTATCCAGGGAACAGGGAGCGGAGCTATGAAACAGGAATCTCCAGAATCAGCTGGACTGATCGCGCCAACCCCCGTAACGCTTGGCGCGTTGTTCTTTACGTTCCTCAAGATCGGGAGCACCGCGTTCGGCGGTTTTATGGCTCTTATCTCCATTGTTCAGCATTACGCAGTGGAGCGAAAAAAGCTGCTCAGCCCAGAGGACATGCTGGACGGCATCTCCCTGGCCACGATCCTGCCCGGGCCGGTCGCGGTGAACGTCGTGGCCTATGTGGGCTACCGTGTGCGCGGCCTCCAGGGGGCCTTGGTGAGCGCATCCGCCGTGATCCTTCCGGCCTTCCTACTGCTCCTGGGGTTGAGCTACGCATACTTCCGCTTTGGACAGATACCGGCGGTGGGCAGGTTCTTTCAGGGATTCGTACCTGCTGTGGCGGCAATCATCATCGTTGCCGCATGGAACATGGGCGTCAAGGCGGTCCGTGGGCGCATCGAGGCGGTCATCGCACTCACTGCCGCAGGACTGTTGCTCGGCGTTGGAGGGTTCTGGGTAACGGTCGCTGTCGTAGGAGCAAGCGGCCTGGCGGGATGGCTGCTCTTTCGGACGGCAGCAGCGTCGGCTGCGCGAGTGGAAAGGACCGCCCCTGCAGCCTTGCCTGAAGAGAAAACAGGATCGGGCGCTTCCCGCCTTCAAGCCGCTGTCGCGATTGCCCTGCCGGTCGCACCGGTCCTGGGATTCAATAGCGCGCTGCTGGTCAAGCTCGCCGCCACGTTCGGCGGCATGAGCGTGCTTCTCTTCGGCGGAGGATACGTCTTCATCCCCCTGATCCAGCGTGTTGTGGTCGACAATTACGCCTGGGTAACGCGGCAGGAGTTCATTGAC
This sequence comes from Nitrospirota bacterium, assembly GCA_031427195.1. GTDB lineage: Bacteria > Nitrospirota > UBA9217 > UBA9217 > UBA9217 > GWC2-56-14. The sequence continues at coordinate 15,803 of JANPMZ010000066.1, read as the reverse complement.
GCCATTGCGCTCGGACAGGTGACGCCGGGTCCCATATTGATCAGCGCTGCCTTCATCGGCTATAAGGTGGCCGGCCTGGCCGGTGCCACGGTCGCAACCATAAGCATTTTCACTCCGCCTGCCCTGATCATGCTGCTCTGCACCCGCTTCCTGGACCGCATCAAGCGCTCCGGGGCCATCAATGCAGGACTGCGCGGTATCCGTCCTGCGGTGATCGGGATGATCGCTGCTGCCGGTGTGACGGTAGCTAATACGGCTCCCTCTACCTGGATCTCGGTCTTGATCTTTGGTGCAGCCCTCGTCGCTCTCTTGCGGTTCAAGGTGGAGACGGCATGGATCATCCCTGCTGCAGGGATCGCGGGGCTCTTGTTATACTGAAAGGCTCCGTTTGTTGCGGGAGGCTTGAGGGAACTACACGAACATCACATTCAAGGAGGTACTTCCATGATGCCCATATTCATGATCGGGACCCAGCGGTCAGGGTCGAACCTGCTCCGCCTGATGCTGAACCAGTTGCCCGAAATCGCTGCGCCCCACCCGCCGCACATTCTCCAGCGGATCATGCCGCTCGCGTCGAGCTATGGGGACCTGTCCGATGCCGAGAACTTCTCCCAGCTTGTGGACGATGTCTGCCGCCTGGTGGAGCTGAACCCGGTGCTATGGGAGGGGGTGGTCCTGGACAGGAAGGACATCGCGCGCCGATGCAGGGAACGCAGTGTGCCGGCTGTGCATGGAGCGGTGTACGATGTTTGTGCCGAGACCAAGGGGGCGCTGACCTGGTGCTGCAAGAGCCTGGCGAACATCAACTACACCCCGGAGATCGAATCGTATTTTAAATCGCCGAAATATATCTATCTCTATCGGGATGGAAGGGATGTGGCGGTCTCGTTCAGCAAAGCCGTGGTGGGCGAGAAACATTTTTACCACATTGCCAAAGAGTGGTCCGCAACCCAGGAAGTTGCACTCGCGCTGCGGAAGAAGATCGGATTGGAACGGTTCATCAGCGTCAGCTACGAAGAGCTGACCGCATACCCCGAACCGACCGCCCGGCTTCTCTGCGCCTTCCTCGGCGTGAACTACCGGGAGTCCATGCTCGATTACTACAGGACCGACGAGGCGAAGCACGCTGCAACATCGAGCGATTTGTGGAAAAATGTGACCAGCCCGGTGATGAAGAACAACAGCCGCAAGTTCCTGCGCGAGGCTGACCCGCGGGACATCGGCATCTTCGAGTCCGTGGCCGGTCGTATCCTTGACGCCCTCGGATATGGCCGGGTCGTTGTGCGCACGGGAGCGGAGCACGTGTTCAGCACGGAGGAAATCCTCGCTTTCGACGATGAGAATCGGAGGAGAAAAGAGGAGTGTTGCAAGCTCGTCGACCCGGCCGACCTTATACGGCGAGACCTTCAGTCCGGTCTCCTCAAGGCCGTGAAAGAACGACTGGCACAGAGAACGGTTGCAGCAAAGACCTTGCCCCGGCTCGCGCCTGTCACGGTGTGGCCTTAGCAGGAATGCAACAGGCTTCAACCGGACCATGGGCCTTGCGGGATCTCAAGGTAGAGTAGAGAGCTGGTTGCTGCCACTTTAGGTTTGGCCTATCCGTTCCCGTCCCTTTCGTCTGACGGTGCCTCAATAGCCTTACCATAACAACCTTGGCCAGCCCTCCCTCATCAAACCGTGCTTGCGGTTTTCCCGCACACGGCTTTCCGATGTTCTTCACCGCAAGGCATGCGCCTTAGTCCAACCCGCTGTCGTCGGCACTTTATAGAGACCAAACCGTTCGTACATTACCCTGCTGGTAAACCGCTTATCCCCTGCCCCCTTGTCCCTGATCTTATACCGCCTGCGGAGGTGAATGGCCAGCCGCTGCTCTACATGCCTTTTTATGTGCGTAAAAGAATGTGTGCAATTGCGATAATGGTAATGGAAGTATCCCACCCAGCCCCGGAGGGCGGTGTTGACCTCTTCTATTACCACATTAAGCGGTTTCGGCGTCATCCGTCGATGAGTCATGGCGGTGACGCTGTAAGGCTCGCTTTTGTTCGTGCCCAGCCGGCACGTTGCCGTCCCGAAACTCTGAATGTAGTATAACGCCACGCTCATACCAGTAAGTGTTGAGCGGTTGAAACGACTTATCCCCCTTGTAGCTATATAATGCTTGATTCTTCCACGTTGCAGACAAGGTTGCATCCATATCCAAGGTGGCTGTTTCTTCGCCGATGTTTTCAAATCCGATCAGTTCTTTGTTGATTCTACCAAGGGCCTTGAGATAGTCATTGGCTTTTGGACTAAACGCTTCCCCCCCCCCTGGCGGTATGTTTCTTGATCAGCATCATGAAAGTTCGCCAAATAACGAAATAACGCCGAGGCTGACGGTAATGTCCTGATCCGTCCATCCCTGATCCCCTGTGCATACCTTCAGATGCCTGTCTATCGATTTTAGCAAACCAGTTGCAGAAGTCAGATCCAGATAGGTGGGTAGTCCCCCCATCGCAGTCAGTCCGAATTTTCCCTCTTCGATCTCATATTCATATGGAAGACCTCTTTGTGCCATAATTCTTCACCTCGTTGGTGTTGGATTTTGTTAGCAGAATTATCCTAACACAATGCAACCACAGGGCCAACGAGGTTTTAATATTTATTTGATGGTGAATCACGGGCTCGGTGTCAAGCCAAAATAGAAATGTCCTATTAGACATCGGTGGTTTAAAACTGCGCTCAAAGTCAGAGAGAGCTCCCAAGAGCGGCAAGTGGCCGGGTCTGCGCTGCCCGTACGAAGATGCTGATCGTCGCCAGGACGAGCTCGTTCTTGAACTTGCAGGGCGGCCCACGAAGGCCGCCCCTGTTTTGTAACTCAGGGTAATGCGGTAAAATCCTTGACTTTTTGACCCTTAGTTGTTATTTTACGTGGCTACGTTAATACGCAGCCAACCTATCATGGACTATTCAGACGAAATACAAAAGCGGCGCACCTTCGCCATCATCAGCCACCCTGACGCGGGAAAGACCACGCTCACCGAAAAATTCCTGCTCTTTGGCGGCGCGATCCAGGTTGCCGGCGCGGTAAAGTCGAACAAGATCCGGAAAAGCACGTCCTCGGACTTCATGGACATCGAGCGCCAGCGCGGCATCTCGGTCGCCACGTCGGTCATGGGCTTCGACTACAACGGGCTCAAGATCAATCTGCTCGACACGCCGGGGCACAAGGACTTCGCCGAGGACACCTACCGCACACTGACCGCCGTGGACAGCGTCATCCTCGTCATCGACTGCGTCAAGGGTGTGGAAGAGCAGACCCTGCGGCTCATGGAAGTCTGCCGCATGCGGAGTACCCCGGTCATCATCTTCGTGAACAAGCTCGACCGCGAAGGCAAGCACCCCTTCGACCTCCTGGACGAGCTCGAAGTGAAGCTGAACATCAAGGTCCAGCCGCTCTCCTGGCCCATCAGCATGGGCAGCTCGTTCAAGGGCGTGTACAACCTCTACAACAACAGCCTCCACCTCTTCCGTGCGGGCGGCGCAACAGTACAAACCGACGTGCTGGAGGTGAAGGGCATTGCCGACCCATTGCTGGACCAGCAGCTCGGCGACTACGCAATCAAGCTTCGGGAGGACGTGGAGCTCATCGTGGGCACGCACAATCCCTTTGACGTGCAGGCCTATCTGCGCGGCGAGCTGGCTCCGGTCTTCTTCGGCAGCGCCATCAACAACTTCGGCGTAAAGGAGCTCCTGGACACGTTCACCGAGATCGCGCCCACGCCCGGCAGCCGTCCCACAGACCAGCGCACCGTCAATGCCGATGAGCCGGATTTCACCGGGTTCGTGTTCAAGATCCACGCGAACCTGGACCCGCGCCACCGCGACCGCATCGCCTTTATCCGCATCTGCTCGGGCAGGTTCGAACGGAACAAGATGTTCCTGCACGTGCGTCTGAACAAGAACATCCGCTTCACCAGCCCGGCGAGCTTTTTGGGCGCCAGGAAGAGCATCATTGACGAAGCCTTCCCCGGCGATGTGATCGGTTTGTACGACACGGGCAATTTCAAGATCGGCGACACGCTTACCGAGGGAGAGAAGCTCATGTTCCAGGGCATCCCGACCTTTTCTCCGGAGGTCTTCAAGGAGTTGGTGAACCGCGATCCGGGCAAGTCCAAGCAGCTCGCCAAGGGCATCGAACAGCTTACCGACGAAGGCGTTGCCCAGCTCTTTACGCAGCACCAGGGCAATCGCAGAATCGTGGGCACCGTGGGCCAGCTCCAGTTCGACGTGCTCCAGTACCGGTTGGAGCATGAATACAATGCAAAATGCAGCTTCGAAACCATGGCTATTTACAAGGCCTGCTGGATCACGACAACGGACAATGCGGAGATGGACAAGTTCTGCAGGTTCAAGTCGGACCGCATTGCCACGGACAAGGACGGCAACACGGTGTTCCTGGCGGAGTCGGAATGGGTGCTCCGGAACATGATCGAGGCCTATCCTGCGGTCAAGTTCCACTTCACGTCCGAGTTCAAGCGGGAAATGCAGGAAATGAAAAAATAAGGTAACTACTACTACAGCGGATTTTTTTATAGACAACAAAATGACATCATGTGTCATGGACTTTAACAAGGCGCGTGAAAGAGCGCTCACTTACTTTGCCAAAAGCGAGCATGGTTTTCTGCAACACGGTATCCATTCGCCTTTTGTGAACGATAAGTTTATGATGACGGAACCTACACTGGATAATTTGCTTATACGGCGCTCTGACCAGCTCGTTTCACGCCGAGTTTCATGGTTATTAAGGAGCATGCAGTATGCCCCAATCCAATGAATGCGTCGGGGAGATATCGTAGCATGAAAAACGAGACAGTAAAAACAGGAATGAAAATAGGTGCAACCGTAGGCGGTTTGCTTGGCACGCTGATGGGCTTTATTGTCGCAGCCCCTGCAGCACTGAGGCAGAAAAAAGAAGCGTCTGAAATGGTGTAGTACCTGAGGGCCGAGCTCACGATCTGACCCTGTGTTGTGCGAACCGAACGTGCCGATGCCCTGATACAGCGTAAAAAGGCGCCAAAAAGGCAATGAGCTGACTCGCTGCCTTTTTGTTTTTTAAGGTCGTGCCTGAGCTGTCGGCGTCTCGGCCAATAAGATATAACTAGTTAATTTATAATGGGTTTTATGGATATTAAGAACAAGTGCTGATTGGCAGGTCATTTGTCGGCGCCCATGGCAATACAAAATGCTTGACAAACCTGGTGAATTTGTTTATATTCACAATTCTTAAAAAAACTATACCTGAACAAGCAAGGCGGGAATTATGGGTACCTACTCGGCAAAAAAAGAAGATGTCGTTAGAAAATGGTTTGTCGTCGATGCCAAGGGCAAGACCCTTGGCAGGATGGCCACGGTAATTGCTTCGGTATTGAAAGGCAAGACCAAGCCGATCTATACCAAGCATGTTGATACCGGCGATTTCGTGATCGTCGTGAACGCGGGCAAGGTGCATCTGACGGGCAGGAAGCTGGACCAGAAGATGTATTACCATCATTCGGGATTTCCGGGCGGACTGAAGTCCATTACCGCCGGGACGCTTTTGAAGAAGAAGCCCGAGGATGTGATCATCAAGGCCGTCGAGGGCATGCTGCCCAAGACGCAGTTGGGCAAGCAGATGATGACCAAGTTGAAAGTGTATGCCGGAGAAAGCCATCCGCACGATGCGCAGCAGCCGGCAGTGATGAATATAGAGGCCTAGCTTACGCGGTATTATTGAGGAGGAAGTTTGATGTCAGTTGCGACCGTATCGAGATTTTACGCGACAGGAAAACGAAAAAATTCAATCGCCCGGGTGTGGATGATGCCCGGCAACGGCAAGATAACCATCAATGAGAAGTCCATTGACCAGTATTTCGGTCGGGACGTGCTCAAGATGATTATCCGCCAGCCCTTCGAAGTGACCGGCACGATCGACAAGTACGATGTGCTCGTGAGCGTGCTCGGCGGCGGCAATTCCGGACAGGCCGGCGCCATTCGGCATGGCATCTCCAAGGCGCTGCTTACGATCGACGAAGAGTCGAGGGGCAAGTTGCGCAAGGAAGGCCTCCTGACCCGCGACCCGAGAACGAAAGAGCGCAAAAAGTACGGTCAAAAGGGCGCACGGGCACGGTTCCAGTTCTCAAAGAGATAAGGGATCCTTTATCTACTGCTGTTTATGTTGTATATCCTGTTTCGATGCAAGGGAAGGTAGAGATGCCTTCCCTTTTATTTTGCCCGGCGGGAACGCAGGGTCGGTCAGGTGCTGCTCATGGGTAAAGAAAAATTAAACGTGGCGATCGTCGGCTCGAGCGGTTACACGGGCGGGGAGCTCATGCGGATCCTGCTCAATCACCCGAACGTGACCGTGAGCGCCATTACGTCCGAGCGGTCCGCAGGTCAGCCCATCACCGCAATTTTTCCCCACCTGGCCGGATTGACCAAACTTGTTTGTGAATCCCTGGATCCTGCCGTAATAGCGAAGAAGGCAAGCTTTGTGTTCCTCGCTCTCCCGCATGTGACGGCCCAGGATGCGGCGAACAAGTTCCGGGCGCTCGGCACGAAGGTCGTTGACCTTTCCGCGGATTACCGGCTTGCCGATCCAGCGGTCTATGAGCAGTGGTATGAACATGGCCACCAATACCTCGAGCTGCTGAGGCAGGCGGTCTATGGGCTGCCGGAGCTGCGGCGGGAGCAGATCAAGAAAGCCTCGCTCATTGCCAACCCGGGATGTTATCCGACGAGCGCGATACTGGGGCTCGCGCCGCTCATCAGGCAGGGCAGGGGCATCGTGGATCTTGCGAGCATCATCATCGATGCAAAGTCCGGGATCACCGGGGCCGGACGAAGTCCGGCGCTTGCTTATCACTATCCGGAAGCGAACGAAGGGTTGATGGCGTACAAAATAGGCACGCATCGCCACACGCCCGAGATCGAGCAGGAGCTGAGCGCACTTGCCGGTCAACCGGTGACCGTGTCGTTCACGCCGCACCTTATCCCGATGAACCGCGGGATATTGTCGACCATCTATGCCCGATTGACGGAAGACACGGACACGACGATGCTCCATGCGCGCTATCGGGAGTTCTATAAGCATGAACCGTTTATCCGCGTGCTGCCGCTGGGGCAGTCGCCCAATGTACGGAACGTGCGCGGATCGAATTTTTGCGACATCGGCGTCACTGCCGACCCCCGCACCGGACGTGCGGTCGTGGTCTCGGCCATCGACAACCTCGTCAAGGGGGCTGCGGGCCAGGCAATACAGAACATGAACCTGATGATGGGGTTCGAAGAAACAACGGGCCTCGCAAGCGCAGGATTTTTTCCGTAAGCGCAGGACAGCTCCGTTTATTCTTCTGACAGGGGTAGAACGATGAGGATTCTGGATACCAAAAGCTTTTCCGTGCCCGGCTTTAAAGTCTGGGGCATTCACTGCGGCATCAAGAAGACCGACAAGAAGGACCTGGCGCTCATCTATTCCGACCGTGATGCGGCCGTGGCCGGAGTGTTCACGAAGAACCGCGTAAAAGCGGCCTGCGTGCTGCTTGATGCCGCAAAGGTAAAGTCGGGCAAGGGCCAGGTCATTGTGGCCAACAGCGGTTGTGCTAATGCCTGCACCGGAAAACGGGGTCTGGCCGATGCGCGTGCCACGGCTGACATCGCCGCACGAGAACTGGGCGTCACACCCGCATCCGTGTACGTTGCATCGACCGGTGTGATCGGCGAGTTTCTGCCCCTGCAGAAGCTTGAGGCCGGCATCGTGGCCGCTGCCGGATTGCTCTCGCCTGCGGGCTGGGAGCAGGCCGCAGAGGCGATCATGACCACCGATCTCTATCCGAAGCTCTCGATCGTGCAGGAGGAGATCGGCGGTAAGACCATCACGGTTGCCGGTATAGCCAAAGGCTCCGGCATGATCCACCCTGATATGGCAACGATGCTTTGTTTCATCATGACCGACGCGAACCTTGCCTCGCCCCTGCTCAAAAAGTGCCTGCTGTCATCGGTGGAAACGTCCTTTAACCGCATTACCGTCGATGGCGACACGAGCACCAATGACATGGTCCTCTGTATGGCAAATGGCGCGGCCGAAAACAAAAGAATAGCTGCAGGCACCAGGGAACAGAAAAAATTCCAGGCCTGCCTCGACACCGTGACGAGATCGCTTGCGCGACAGGTGGTCCGCGACGGCGAAGGCGCCACCAAGTTCGTGGAGCTCGTGGTGCGTGGAGCAAAGAATCCGGCAGAGGCGAAGCGTGCAGCCGTTACCGTGGCAAAATCGAGCCTGGTCAAGACCGCCCTCTTCGGAGAAGATGCGAACTGGGGCAGGATCATGGCGGCGCTCGGCTACTCGGGCGTGGACATGGATGAGAGCCGCACCGACATCTCTATCGGGAAGGCCAAACTCGTAGAGAAGGGGCTGGGGATGGGCAAGGCTGCTGACCGCGAAGCTGCGCTTGCTCTGAAACAGCGGGAAGTGCAGATAACCATTGATCTGCATAAGGGCAAAGCCGAAGCAACGATATGGACGTGCGATCTGTCAAACGAGTACATTAAGATCAATGCTTCCTATCGAAGTTGAAATTCTTGCGAACCACGGTTCTGCGGGAAAGCAGTTGGAAACGTATAGAAAATAAACAACCCCGCCGCAAGCAGCGGGGAATTCAACCCGGAGTAACGATTAAAGAAAATTTCTCTTGACTTTCATCGAATGACTTGTTATCTATAATGATTACGCCGCTCTTCGCCTTGATGGATGAGCGGTTTAGCTGTTTTTGAAAATTACTCTGCCAACATATTCATACGGGAAATCATTCGTAATTATCATTAAATCAAAGGGATAGCTGCGCGCAAGAAGGCGGCGAAGACGGCGCGTATCTTCAGGCAGGGTTAACGCAGGCAGTAGGCTTTCACGTCCAGAGGCTCATGCAACGAAGCAGTGCGAGAAAGGGGCCCCATGGGTTTACAGGAGCAGATCGACGCAGACACTAAAGGCGCCCTCAAAGCAGGGGCAAAAGAAAAGGTCTCAACGCTCCGCATGTTGAGCGCTGCCCTGAAGAACAGGCAGATCGATAAGCGGGGGCCGCTGACCGAAGACGAAGTGCTGGAAGCCGTACGTTCGCTGATCAAACAGCGGAAAGACTCGGTCGAGCAATTCGCCAAGGGCGGGCGACAGGACCTCGTTGATAAGGAGACAGCGGAGATCGCGTTCCTTGAGGTATATCTTCCGCAACAGTTGCCGCGCGAAGAACTGGAGCATCTGGTCCGTGAGGCCATCGCCCAGTCGGGGGCCCAGGGCAGCAGGGATATGGGCAAGGTCATGAAGGCACTGATCCCCCTGGTGGGCGGTCGCGCTGACGGGAAACTGGTGAGCGAGCTGGTAAAAAGTGCACTGGGTTAAGCCCTGTTTGCCGGAGCGCACCGCATTTCTACGATAAGGCTGCACAGGGGGCCATAAGGACCAGGCTCCCTGATTTTTTTTGAGGAGCCGGGAGTGAAGCTTCAGAAACCTCTTCAAGTGGCCGGCATGACCGGCATGGTCGGTCGCCTCGGCTTATGAACGAACATACCCTGAAGGTCCTGGAGTATGACAAAGTGCGGAGCCTGGTGGCTGGGTTTGCCGCATCGGAGCCCGGCCGGGCCGCTGTCTCCGAACTGCTTCCCGCGCTGTCGCCGCTCGTCGTGGTTGAGCGGCTTCAGGAGACGCAGGAATGTATCTGGTTATTCACGAGCGGCGAGAACCTGCCGCTTGACGGGATCCTGAATATCGATGCAGCAATCGCAAGGCTCCGTATAAGCGGCATGATGCTCGCGCCGCTGGAGCTGCTGGAGATCGCAACAACGCTCGGCGCCGGCAGGCGGATCAAAGGTTTTTTCGAACGTATCGGAGATAAGGGCGGCTTGGCGCGTCAGGGCGTTCCTCTGCTCCGTGCCCGCGCGGCGGTCATCCAGCCGTTACCGCAGCTCGAAGACGCGATCGCCGGCGCCATTGATGAAAAGGCCGAGGTCAAAGATTCGGCCAGCCCCGCGCTCCGCAGGGTACGGAAGCAGATCAGCAGGATGCGCGACGATATCCTGGGCCGCCTGTCCGGTATTTTGCAGGACGGGTCCTTGCAGAAGGTCGTGCAGGAGCCGGTGATCACCATGCGGGACGACCGCTATGTGCTCCCGCTCAAGCCGAACTTCCGGCAGAGCATCAGGGGCGTGGTGCATGGACAATCGGGCTCGCGGTCAACGCTCTTTGTCGAACCGCTTGAAGTCCTGGAGCAGAACAACCGCCTCGCCGAACTTCGCATGGAAGAACGCGAAGAGGTGGAGCGCATCCTGCGGGAACTGACCGCCCTGCTTGCGCGGGAGGTTGGGCCGATTGAGGCCATGATCGGCGCGCTCGCGGCTATCGATGCAATTGCTGCCCGCGCACGTTTCGGCATCGAATATGGGGCTGTAGTGCCGACGTTGTCGACACAAGGCGATGTCCGGCTCCGTTCCGCGCGGCATCCCCTGCTTCTGGGGAAAGCGAAAAGCGCGGGTGACGCGAATAAAATCTGGCCGAACGATATTGTGGTCAATCGGGAGGCGCGGGTCCTGGTCCTGAGCGGCCCCAATGCCGGCGGTAAAACGGCAATCCTGAAGACCGTTGGCGTTCTGTGCCTCATGGCGCAGGCGGGCCTGCCCATTACTGCGGCAGAGGGAAGCGAGCTTCCCTGCTTTGGTTCGCTCTTTGCCGATATCGGCGATGAGCAGAGCCTGGAGCAGAACCTGAGCACCTTTTCGTCCCACGTGAGTCAGATCGCCGAGATCCTTCGGCTGGCAGACGAGCATTCTCTGGTGCTGCTTGATGAGCTTGGTTCGGGTACTGATCCGGCCGAGGGCGCCGGTCTCGGCGCGGCAGTGCTCGAAAGCCTGATTGAACGGGGCTGCGTCACCATGATAACGACGCACCAGAATGCCCTGAAGCTGTTCGGCGCAGAGACTGGCGGCGCAGTCAATGCAGCCATGGAATTCGACCCGGTGACCTTGCAGCCCACCTATCGTTTGACGCCGGGCAGGCCGGGCAGAAGCTACGGGCTGGATATGGCGGCCCGGCTCGGAATACCGGATGCCGTGATCAAGCGGGCGCGCGCCCGGCTCAGCGACGACGACGCCCGGCTCGAAACACTGCTGCGCCAGGTGGAACAGGACACGCAGCGGCTCGACAGCGAACGGGATATACTTGCCAGGGACCTCACCACGGTCCGGCAGCAGCAGGGCGAAACCAAAGCCGTGTTGCTGGCAGCACAGGAAGAAGCCCGCGCGGTCAGGGCCAGGGCGCATCAGGAGGCCCGGGAAGTCCTGGCGCTGATGCGGCAGAAGCTCAGGGAACTTTCGGTCGTGCGGGCTCCGGAGCAGATTGGGATCAAGAGCGTTCGCTCGGACATCGAGTCCCTTGCGCGCACGCTCGAGCCTGAGAAGGTTGAACGGGAACGTGTACCTGCCGGCGACATGCGGAACGTGCATCCCGGCGACCAGGTCAGGGTCCCCCGCCTCGCCAGGAGCGGCACCGTTCTCAGCGTGCAGCATGGCGTTCTGGAGATCGAGCTCGACGGGAAAACGGTGAAGATCTCGGCTGAAGAGGTGGTGCCCGGCGAGCGAGGGCGTTCACGAAAAGCTGCAACGCCGGGATGGGGCGCGGACCTTCTTGAACTGGAGCAGGCGCCCGACCGGCTGAGCCTTCTCGGTCTTCGCGTGGACGAGGCGCTTGCCGAGGTAGATCGTTACCTCGACCGCGTGGGGCTGAGCGGCCTGTCCGTGGTGACGATCATCCATGGCTTGGGGACCGGGGCGCTCAAGACCGCCATGACTGGATATTTGAAGCATCATGCCCTGGTCGCGGCAACGCGGACGGGCGAGCCCGCCGAGGGCGGCGCCGGTGTCACGGTTGTGGAGCTGAAAAAATAAGATGTATTCCGAGGATGTCATACGGCGTGTACGGGACAGCATCAATGTCTACGACCTGATTTCAGGATACGTTGCGCTCAAGAAGACGGGCAAGAACTGGCTGGGCCTCTGCCCCTTTCATTCGGAAAAGACCCCGTCGTTCAACGTGAACACGGAAAAACAGATCTTCCATTGTTTCGGATGCAGCGTCGGCGGTGACGTTTTCAAGTTTGTGGAGCTGCAGGAAGGGCTTAATTTTCCTGAAGCGGTCAAGACCCTGGCGGCACGCTCCGGCATCACGCTGCCGCAGGATACGCGGGACCACCGGCAGGACAAACGGTCTGAGGACGAGAAAAAGACGCTCCTCAAGATCGTCGCCGAGGCCGCGGAGTACTTCACCAAAGAGCTTGAAGGGCCAGCCGGGAGCGCGGCGCGGGAGTATCTTCGGAAACGCGGCGTCAGCGATGCAGTCATCAGGGAATTCGCGCTCGGTTACGCGCGGCCTGAATGGGACGGTCTGCTGAAGCATCTGAAACAGCGGAACTACACCCCTGCGCAGGTGGAACGGGCCGGGCTGGTGGTCAAGCGGAGCGAGGGAGAGGGACACTACGACCGGTTCCGCGGCAGGATCATTTTCCCGATCCGCGACATGACCGGTCAGGTGATCGCCTTCGGCGGCAGGGTGATGGACGACTCCCTGCCCAAATATCTGAATTCATCGGAAACAGCGCTGTACAGCAAGAGCAACGTCCTGTACGGACTGGACATGGCCAAGGACCACGGCCGCAAGCAGGGCTACTTCATTATTGTCGAAGGGTACCTTGATGCGATCGCCTGCCATCAGTACGGCATCCGGAACGCCGTTGCAACGCTCGGAACAGCGCTTACCGACGGGCATCTCCGCCTGATGCGGCGGTTCGCCGACAAACTCGTGCTGATCTTCGACCCCGATCCGGCCGGCGTAAAGGCCTCGCTCCGGGGATTCGATCTTTTTGTATCGAGCAGCATGAAGGTGAACGTGGTGTCCCTGCCGGGCGGCGACGATCCGGACACGTTCCTGCAGAAGCATGGCCAGGAGGCCTTTGCCGCCCGGTTGCGCGAGTCGTCCAAATTCATGGACTTCGTGATCGAGCAGGTGGTAAAGAGCAGCCCCAGCCGCGGCATCGATGAGAAGAGAGAAAAAGCGGAGGAGATGTTTTCGTATATCTCCCGGCTGCCAAGTGGAATCGAGCGCATCCACTACCTTAAGAAGACGGCGGAGATCCTCGAGTTAGATGAGACCGTTCTCCTGCAGGAAATGCAGAAACAGACGGCTAAGCATCCTAATGTGCAGGCTGATGTGACCTCCTCGGTCATGGCTCATGTACGGCGACCGCAAGCCGAGGAGATGATAATCCATCTTATGCTCAGGGACGAAGGGATTGCGAAGGAAGCGAAGGACCGGCTTCAGCCACAGGATTTCACGGAGCCGATCTTCCAGCGGGTGACGGAACGTATTTTCAAGGTCCTGTCGGAACAGGGTAAGCTGGACGCGGTTGTACTGTTACAGGAAGAAGATGAGGAGCTTCGGAAACTGATATCGCATTATTCTGTGCTTGAGATTCCCTATGACTATCAGGAGAAGTCTTCCCGTGACGACATAGAACAGTCTTTCAGGGATTGCGTCGCCTTGATCAAACAGAAGGATCCGGAAAAGAAGATGAAGTTGCTCATTAAGGCGATTCAGGAAGCAGACGCCCGCGGCGACGTAGCAACGATAAAACGACTCTATGAAGAACAGCTGGAACTGAGCAGGAGACCGGGAAGGAAGATTCCCGGCAAGTCGGGTACAAGCACGGAATAGCAACCAAATTCTATCGCTCTTGGCGATAGAGAGATTCGATGCAACACGTAAAGGAGCGCCAGCGCATGTTAAAGAAGGGCAAGGCAGGGGATACGAAAAAGCCGGCAGCGGGCGCAGAGCGGAGCTACATGCCCTACGAGGAAGCGAGCGATACGGTCCCTCCGGAGGATGTTTCCACTGAACAGCTGGACAGCATCATCTCGCTGTTCGGGGACGGCGAACACGACATCGACGGCGCCGATACGCGGCACGACAGCAAGACGCGTCAGCCGGCCGAGGATGAGCTGGAAGAGGGCGCTGATACCGAAGAGGCAAGCCTCGACGATGCGGCCGAGGAAGAGGCCGAGGAGGAAGAGGTCGAGGTCGGCGTAGGGAAGACCGATGATCCGGTCCGCCTCTATCTTAAGGAGATGGGGACGGTGCCCCTCTTGTCCAAGGAAGGCGAGGTTTCGATCGCAAAGCGGATCGAAGAGGGAAAGCGTGAAGCCTCCCAGATCCTTTACAGTCTGCCTTTTTCGCTGCAGGATGTGCACGACCTGGGCGACAAGCTGCGGAAGGGAAAGATCAGCATCCACGAGGTCGTCCATGCCGGCGAGGATGACCTGGAGGATGTCCAGACCCAGAACGAGGAAGAAGTGCAGGCCCGCGTGCTTAAGCTGATCAACGAGATCGACCGGTACAGCAAGGACCTCAACACGCTCGTGAGTCACGTGGCCAGCAGCCGCTGCACCGAGGTGAAGCAGAAGGAACTGCGCGAAAAGATCCAGACCACGCGGTATGCCCTCTTTGACAAGCTCGAAGCGCTGAACATCCATTGCCGTCAGACGGACCGTGTCGTCATGAAGCTTCGGGAGCTGGTGAGCGAGATCCTGCAGTCAGAGCGGGAGATCCACGGGCTCGAACGCAAGACCGGCCGGTCCCTGACCGATCTGAAGGAAGCTTTTAAGAGGATGCGCCAGGGCGAGCGGGAGATCAAGAATGCCGCACGGCGGTTCGAGATGCGGCAGGAGGCCCTGCTGGCGATTGAGCGCACCTACCGCAATGCGGTAAAGCGCATCAAGAAGGTCGAAACCGAATGCGGCATTCCGGCAGAGGACCTGAAAAAGGCGCTCCGGTCCTATGAGCGGGCCGAAGAACGCGCCAAGTACGCCAAGAGCGAGCTTGTTGAGGCCAACCTGCGGCTGGTCGTCTCTATTGCGAAAAAATACACCAACCGGGGCCTTCAGTTCCTGGATTTGATCCAGGAAGGGAACATCGGCCTCTTGAAGGCCGTTGACAAGTTCGAATGGCAGCGCGGGTACAAGTTCAGCACCTATGCCACGTGGTGGATCCGTCAAGCCATCACGCGGGCGATCGCGGACCAGGCGCGGACGATCCGCATCCCGGTCCACATGATCGAGACGATGTCGAAGATCCGAAGCGTCACGAAGAAGCTGACTCAGAAGGTCGGCCGCGACCCGACGACCGAGGAGATCGCGCAGGCGAGCGGGATCCCCCTCGAGGAGACGAAGCGGGTCATGAAGATCGGGAAGCACCCGATCAGCCTCGACCGTCCGCTCGGCGAGTCGGACGACTCCTTCTTCGGAGACTTCATCGAGGACCCGCAGGCCGAGAGCCCGGTCAACGCGGCCACCCACGAGATGCTGAAGGACAAGCTCGACCAGGTCCTCCAGACGCTGACCTTCCGCGAGCGCGAGATCATCAAGCTGCGCTACGGCATCGGCGACGGCTACACCTACACGCTGGAAGAGGTCGGCAAGATCTTCAAGGTCACGCGCGAGCGCGTGCGCCAGATCGAGGCGAAGGCCGTCCGGAAGCTCCAGCACCCGGTTCGCTCGCGGATGCTCGAGGGGTTCCTGGAGAGCTCGTCGCGGAACTAAAGGGAGCCAGGAAACTACTTCTGAGGAAATTAGGAAGTTAGGAAGAAAGGAACGCTGCTCGTTCCTCTCTTCCTAACTTCCTTTCTTCCTTAGAACGTTTTTTCGTTTATACTGGAGCGCTTCCATTTATCGAACCGATCTGAGGGTTGCCAGTT
>JANPMZ010000065.1:0-3868 GCA_031427195.1 Nitrospirota bacterium | reverse complement strand
AGAAGCGAAGCCGCGTTCCTTGACATGCCCCATCTCAAGGAATGGGTGGCTATCGCAGAACCGGTCAAGCGCATCGTTGATCGCTATTATCATGATGCTTCGGATGAAATGAAAGAGCGGATCACGGAAAAGGAAAATATTCTGATGCAGATCAGAAATATCGAATCCTATCCCTTTGTGGAAAAGGCGCTGGAGAAAGGGACGCTGAAGCTGCACGGCTGGTACTACGACATCGGCACGGGAAAGATATTTTCCTATAACCCGGATAACGATGAATTTGCGGCGATATCTTGATTTGCGCCGGCATAAGGTCTGTGGTTGGATTTTAGCATTACGTTTTGATTTGTTTACAGCAACCGCGCAAGTAAGCGCGGCACTTTAACGCACGGAGGTAATATGATGGATCAGCAGAAAATTCCCAAATTGGCAGTAGTCGGCATTGTGGCGCTTCTTGGCCTTATGCTGGTGATGTCCTCGTATTTTGTGGTCGACGCGGGCGATCGGGGGGTCATACTCCGATTCGGCGCGGTGAACCGCGTGGTGGCAGAGGGGCTTCATTTCAAGGTCCCCTTTATGGAGGAGATCGTCCGGATGACCGTGCGCGTTCAAAAGACCACCACCAAGACCGAGGCGGCAAGCCAGGATATGCAGATAGTCCAGACCACCATGGTCCTGAACTACAGCCTTCAGCCGGACAAAGTCGGCGAAACGTACAGGACCCTCGGCCTGAACCGGGACGTGTCGGACAAGATCATCAATCCCGGCATTGAAGAGAGCTTTAAGGCAGCCGCCGCACGGTACACCGCCGAGGAGTTGATCTCGAAACGCGAGGCGCTCAAAACCCAGGTCCGGGATTATCTCCGCGACCGTTTAGCGCCCTTCGGCATCATGGTAGTGGAGCTTTCCATCACGGATTTCCAGTTCTCGACCGAGTTCAATAAAGCTATTGAATCGAAGCAAAGCGCCGAGCAGCACGCGCTCAGGGCGAAGCGGGACCTGGACCGGATCAAGGTGGAGGCGCAGCAGAAGATCACCACGGCCCAGGCCGATGCCGAGGCGCTCCGTCTCCAGCGCCAGGTGATATCGCCGGACCTCATCAAGTTGCGCCAGATCGATGCCCAGATAAAGGCCATCGAAAAATGGGACGGCAAGCTCCCGAACGTGACCGGCGGCGCTGTTCCGTTCATCCAGATAGAGGACAAGAAGTAGGGGAGAATTGAAGCAGGAGCGGACGCCCTCAGGAATGAGGGCGTCCGCATTTTAAGCGAAGGAGCAGGCAAGGATATGACGGCGTGGACGCTCAAAATTGCCGGGCAGGCAAAAAAGCTGATAATCATAGTCACCGGTTTCACCATACTGCTGATCGGTATTGCCATGATTGTCTTGCCCGGTCCCGCTATTATCGTGGTGCCAATGGGCCTGGCAATACTTTCCACTGAATTCATCTGGGCGGCCAGGTTCTTGAAAACGATTAAAGACAAATATCAAAAAACTAAAGAAGGGCTAATTCATATGAGACCAAGTGAACGAGAAGCGGAACATTTTGCGCGGATTGAGTTTGAGGATAAGAGGAGGATCGAGGAGGAAAAACACAAGAGGCTTGCTGAGGAAGAAAAGAAAAGGCTGAAAGCACTGCATGCGATGAAGTGCCCCAAGTGCGGGATGGAGTTGATCGAGATAGACTACAAGGAAATAAAGATCGACAAATGTTCCGAGTGTGAGGGGGTCTGGCTCGACGCCGGAGAGATGGAGCAGGTGGCGAAGATGGACAAGCTGGGCCTCGACAAGTTGTTCAGCGTGTTCAAAAAATGATCCGTTCAGCAGCGTCTCCCGTGAGCTCGTGACGGTGACGGGAAAGCCTTTTTGATCGCTGAGCAGGAGCCGCACCATGGGTTGGGAAAAAACCACGAAAAGCCACGCACTGCGTATGACAGCCGATCTTCGCGATATCAAGGATGCGCTCCGAAGGAATAATAAGTGCCCCCATGCTGCGATTCTGGGAGTCGTGTCTGCAATAGCCCTCGCTTCCCTCTCCTGGCTCACCGTCTCGCTCGGTACCGACGCTATGGCCCATATCGAACAGCACGGCTGGCAGGATGCGATGGAGAGAATTGACAATTTCACCGCGCGCCTTTGGAAGGCGTCGGGGAAATAGCAATGTTTTCCGGCGGGACAAGGTGGTTGCTGATATACTATAAAAAAAGTTGCGCTTCAATTTAAAACCTCGACGCGGATCATGGTGATAAAAGGAACTTATTCATGTATCTCTGGCTTGCATTTATCCTCTGCACCTCGGCGATCGTCTATGCGGGCACAAAACTTTCCCGGTACGGCGACATCATCGCTGAAAAGACCGGGCTGGGAAGAACGTGGATCGGCGTTGTGCTTATGGCGTCTGTCACCTCGCTGCCGGAGCTGGTGACCGGCATAAGCTCGGTCACCTATGCGGGGGTCCCGGATATTGCGGTAGGCGATGTGCTGGGAAGTTGCGCTTTTAATATGCTGATCCTCGCCCTCCTTGACGCCGTGTACAGGCCGATGCCGATATCCGCGAAAGCCCACCAGGGTCATATCCTCTCCGCAGGGTTCGGGATACTTCTCCTGGGCGTCGTTGCTTTGAGCATTTTTTTCGCAAACCATGTCTCCCCGCTGGGCTGGATAGGCGTTTACAGCCTGGTATTCATCGGTATTTATTTTATCGCCATGAGAATGGTCTATTCTTATGAAAAAAAGCAGCTCGCGCTGTATATTCATAAAGCGATTGAACTCCAATATGGAGACATCCCGACGAGGACCGCTGTTTTCCATTACACGATCAATGCCGTAATCGTCATCATTGCCGCCATGTTCCTGCCGAAGATCGGCGAAGGGATTGCGGAAACAACCGGTCTTGGCCAGAGTTTCGTAGGAAATATCTTTATTGCAATCTCTACATCACTTCCCGAGGTGGTGGTCTCGCTGGCCGCGGTTAGAATGGGCGCTGTGGATCTCGCGATCGGCAATCTGTTCGGCAGCAATATCTTCAACATTCTCATCCTCGGCATCGACGACATTTTTTTTGTAAAAGGTCCCCTGCTTTCCTTTGTCAGTCAAAATCATGCAATCTCCGCCCTCTCCGCCATTATGATGACGGCCATAGCGATAATCGGATTGACCTATCGTGCGGAGAAGAAGCCGATGTTTCTGGCATGGGACTCCGTGGGGATAACGATCGTGTTTATGATCAATCTGACATTGCTGTACCTCACGATATGAGATGGTCCTGCCGGAGGAAAACCCGTAAACCGTTGGGGCGGGTTTAAAATCCGCCCCTCCTTAATCTTAATCGCCGTTATCTTTTCAAAAAAAGGACTGAAAACCATGCGCTGGCACCAGAAGGAAGTAAACAATGTTATCGAGGATTTTAAATCGTCGCATTCAGGATTGACGTCGGATGAGGCGCGGAAGCGCCTTGAAGAGTACGGTCTTAATGAACTTACGGTGAAAAAGAAAAAGACCGCGTTCATGATGTTCCTCGACCAGTTCAAGGACTTCATGATCATCGTGCTTATCTGCGCGGCCGCAATCGCCGGCATCGTCGGGAAGCCCACGGACGCGATCGCGATCATAGCCATCGTGGTTCTGAACGCGATCATCGGGTTTATCCAGGAATACCGGGCGGAAGAGGCAATGGCCGCTCTCAAGCGAATGGCGGCTCCAACGTCAACGGTCCTGCGGGACAACGGTCCGGTCAGCATCCCGGCATCACAGCTTGTGCCGGGGGACATTGTTCTGCTGGAGGCCGGCCAGGTGGTGCCCGCGGATATGCGTTTGATCGAATCCGCGAGCCTGAAGGCGGAAGAGGCCGCGCTCACCGGCGAGTCCGTGC
>JANPMZ010000064.1:0-6582 GCA_031427195.1 Nitrospirota bacterium | reverse complement strand
TGTTCGGACTCGCTCTGGTCGTGCTCTTCGTGATCATCATCGCACATTACTATTCCAGGAAGCGGCACGAGAAGATCGAGGACGCCAAGTACAAAATGCTGGATGACGATGAGTAGAACGTTTCACCGGTTGCGGCGGGCCTGCGGCATGGTCCTGTTCCTTGTCCTCGTAAGCCTCCCCTATGTACAGATACACGGTGAGAGCGCCTTACGGTTCGACCTCCCCTCGCTTCGTCTCTTGTTCTTCGGGACCAGTATCTGGGTGGCGGATTTCTTTATCATCCTGATCATGGTGATGTTCCTGACTTTTTTCACCCTTTTTGCCACGACCTTCTTCGGTCGGATCTGGTGCGGTTGGCTCTGTCCCCAGACGGTCCTGGTCGATGCTACGATGTTCATCGAAACAGCCCGGCCCAAAGGATACTCATCGGTCATTGCCTCCTGGATAACAGGTCTTCTGGTGAGCGCGGTCGTAGCAGCCAGCCTGATCGGGTATTTCGTCTCTCCCTATGACATACCAACGGTACTCCGGACCGGCGGTTTGCAAGCACAGATCGTGGTCGTCTCTTTTTTCGTTCTCGTTGTTCTCATCATTCTCGACCTGATCGCCCTTCGGAGAAGGTTCTGTGCAACGGTCTGCCCCTATGCAAAAATGCAGAGCGTGTTGTTCGATGACCGGACACTGGTGGTAGCATTCGACCAGGACCGGGCTGATGAGTGCATGGACTGTGGCGCCTGTGAAAAAGCATGCCCGGTCAACGTGGATATCAGAAAAGGTCCGCACATGGCCTGTATCCACTGCGCTGAGTGCATTGATGCTTGCACGGAGCGCACAGCCGTAACGGGCCGCAGACCACTGGTCAACTACACCTTCGGCATCGCCGCTAACCGCAAAACCGGGGTCCGTACCAATCTCCTGATCACCGGATCGCTCACGGTGCTCTCGCTCGTGTTCCTTGTGTACCTCGCAGCATCACGTATCCCCTTTGACGTGAATGTGCAGCTCAACTACGCTGAAACACCGGTTGCAGGAGAGGGAAGCCTCACGAACTCCTATGTGCTGTCGCTCAGGAACAGGGGAACCACCGACCTCGTTCTCGATCTGAGCGCTGCTGCAGCATCCGGCGAGGTCAGGGTATTCCCTGTCACGATCACGCTTCCCAAAAGCGGCATTGTTCAGAAAATGCCCATTTCTATCACCATGGCCAGGGTGTCGGCTTCAGCACAGGACCCGGTGATGGTAACCGTGACGGTAAGATCAAAGCAGCTCAGGAAAAGCGTAACCAGAACTATCTCCTTTATGATACCAAAGAGCAAATGAGGCCTCCCATGCGAACCGTCATTATTATTATCAGCATTCTTGCCCTTGCCGCAACAATCGGTACGATCGCCGTCGGCATGAAGATCTTCGATGGAACTGTCGTTGAGAACCCCTATGAGGCCGGGCTTGCATGGGATGAAACACATCACAACAAAGCTGCTCTGGGATGGGACCTCAAACTCAGAAATGGCGTCTTCAAGACCGGCAGGAATGAGCTGTCCCTGGAAGCACTCGACCGGAACGGCCGGCAACTCAAGAATGCCGTAGTCAGCGTAACAACGAGCAGGCCGTCAACGCGGGCCTTTGACAAGACCTACCCAGCCGTCAGAACAGCGGATGGCGGATTCCAGGCCGACGTCGATTTGCCGCTCTTCGGCTCCTGGGACCTCAGCATAGAGGTGAGCCGTGATAAGGACCACTGCAGGTTCAACAACCGGATCTACGCGGAGCAGCAGAAACAAGACCATGCGCAATAGCCCCGGTTCGCGTCCTGCTACCAGGTGCCTCTGGCTTATGGCGGTGCTGACCCTGTATACGCTTCAGCCGCTTTCCGCCATTGCCGCGAGCGGGGTCCCCTGCGATATCCAGCACGGCCCCTGCATCAGGGAAACGAATGGCATGACGATAACCTTCGATATTCAGCCAAAACCCGTAAGGGCCATGTCTGAGCTGCAATTCATCGTGACAATAAAAAGAAACAAGGCTCCTGTGACGGACGCATCTATCGCGCTCGACCTGTCCATGCCGGGCATGTACATGGGCAAGAACCGGCCCGTGTTAAAACACCTTGGCCCTGGTACGTATCAAGGCACCGGCATCATCACCCGTTGTACGAGCGGACAAAGGACCTGGCAGGCAAAGTTAACGGTGGGTCGAGGCGATCCGGCAACAATCGCGCTCTTTCAGTTCGAGGTGCAATAAGTGGAACCTGAATATCTTCTGGCGCTGACAACAGGCCTCCTCGGCAGCTTCGGCCACTGCCTTGGTATGTGCGGGCCGATCGTGGCGTCCTATACCTTGTCGAGCTCATCAGGCAGCCGTCCGTTGTTCGACCGTCTGATCCCTCACCTTCTGTATCACGGAGGCCGCATCACCATGTACGCCTTCATCGGGGCGTTCATGGGCCTCTCCGGCTCGTTCGTGAACGTGGCCGGCAGCATCGCCGGGCTGCAGAATGCCGTTGCCGTTGTTGCCGGCATCGTGATGGTCCTTATGGGCCTGAGCATCGCCGGCATAGCTGGCAGGACAGCCTGGCTTGAACGCCACAACAACGTTGTGCTGCGCTATGCAAAGCAGGTCATGTCCGCACGGTCCCTCCTGCGCTACTTTCCCCTGGGACTGATTCTGGGCCTGCTTCCCTGCGGCCTGTCTTATACCATATTCATCGCAGCAGCCGGCACCGGCGGCCTTCTCCCCGGCATGGTGACCGCTCTTCTCTTCGGGATCGGCACCCTGCCCGCCTTGCTGCTCTTCGGCGCCGCACTGGGTTATTTCAGCGCCTCGCTTCGCAGCAGGATCTATCGCGCCGGCGGAGCGCTCGTCATCATCATGGGCCTCTATTTCATCGAGCGGGGGATCAGGCTTTATGCCCATCTGTGACCATTGCCTGCTCGACGTGCCGGAGCGGGATGCCCTGTACGACGAGATCGACTATGAAAAAAAGGTATTTTGCTGCCACGGGTGCAACGGCATCTATCGTCTTGTGCACAGCGAAGGGCTTGAAGACTTCTATTCAAAACGCCGCTCCTGGGTCCCTGGACCGGCCGAAGATCGTCCTGTGGACCGGTCTTCTTTTCTGGACAACCTGCGGCCTGTTGGTGACGAGATCGAAACGGATATTATCCTGGACGGCATCCGCTGCGCTTCCTGCATCTGGTTGAACGAAAAGGTACTGACCAGGACCGGGGGAATAACCTACGCGCGCGTGAACTACGCCACGCACCGGGCCAGGATCAGGTGGAATCCGCGGGATATCGACATACAAGTTATCCTCAACCGCATCAGGTCCATCGGCTATACGCCCAAGCCATACCTGCCTGCACAGTTCGAGGACGAACAAAAACAACAGACCAGGGACCTTCTGCTGCGCTTCGGCACTGCCGCTTTCTTCTCGATGCAGCTCATGCTGTTCTCCATTGCGTTGTATGCAGGATATTTCCAGGGTATCGACGAAAGGACCAAGCTCCTCTTTCACGGCATCTCGCTGGCGCTCACGACACCGGTACTGTTCTATTCCGGCTGGCCGATCATCCGGGGGTCGTTGCAGTCACTGAAGAACCTGACGTTCACCATGGATGTCCTCATAGCCGCCGGTGCTCTCTCCGCCTACGGCTACAGCATTCTTCAGATGGCAACCGGCGGCGAGGTATATTTCGATACGGCCGCCATGATCATTACGCTCATCCTGCTCGGCAGGTACATCGAAGCTGAAGCAAAAAAGAAGGCGGCTGAGACCATCAGCGGCCTGATGCAGCTCAGCCCCCGGGTGGCAAGAAAGCTTGATAACCAAGAGGAACATGGCGAGGATACTTCACGGTTTCAGCTCGTTCCGCGGCAGGTCGTGCCCATCTCATCAGTCATTCCAGGAGATCTACTCGAAGTGATCCCCGGCGAAAAGGTCCCTGTTGACGGCATCGTCATTTCCGGCGCATCGGAAACAGATGAATCCATGCTGACGGGAGAATCGCGGCCGGCTGCAAAGACAGCAGGTGCATCGGTGTTCAGCGGCACGCTCAATCTGTATGGGAGCTTTATCTTCCGCGTTACCACGGTCGGCAAGAACACCATGCTGGCCAGGATCATCCAGGCGGTCGAGGACGCGCAAACGCGCCGTGCTCCGATCCAGGCCGTGGCAGACCGGGTCGTGGGCTACTTCGTTCCAGCGGTTTTGCTCCTTTCTTTGCTTACGTTCGCAGGCTGGCTTTTCCTCGGCGCTCCTGCCTCCCAAGCTGTCATGAACGCTGTGTCAGTCCTGGTGATCGCCTGTCCCTGCGCCCTGGGGCTCGCCACTCCTCTGGCTATCCTGATAGGCACGTCCTTTGGCGCTTCAAGGGGAATCCTGATCAAAGGCGGTGATGTGATCGAGAAGGCAGCAGCCATCGACACCGTGGTGCTGGATAAAACAGGGACCATAACCGAAGGAAAGCCCTTCCTGACCGGAGCATACGGCGTCGGGATAACTGACGGCGAGGCGCTCAGACTTGCCCTTTCTCTCGAACGCTGTTCAGAGCATTCACTGGGCAAAGCTATCGTCGCAGCAGGAAGAGCGATCAAGCCCTATGAGGTATCCCAATTCTCCGTGACGCCGGGCAAGGGGGTCCGTGGCAGCATCGACCATAAACCAGCACTCATCGGGAACCGGGAGTTTATCGAGGCCGAGGGCACAGGCCATCGTGTTGATACGATACTGAATACGCAACAGCTCGAAAAGATCAACTCAGAAGAAAAAGCCGGAGCGACCGTCATGTATCTGTCCTGGAACAGGACCCTCTCCGGTGTCTTTATGGTCGCAGACCGGATAAGGGTCGAAGCTGGTGAGGCCGTCGGCATGCTCAAACGCGCAGGGCTCGCTGTCGCCATGGTTACCGGTGACAATTTACCAACAGCGCTGGCAGTTGCGCAGGCGGTCGGGATCGAGTCCGTGAAGGCCAGGTCATCCCCTCTGGACAAGGCCGCGGAGATCCGCCTGATGGAGAGTGAAGGGAAACAGGTGCTGATGGCTGGTGACGGCATCAATGACGCGCCTGCGCTGGTGCAGGCCGCCGTCGGCGTAGCCATGGGACGGGCCACGGATATCGCCCTGGAGAGCGCGGACCTGGTCATTATGCGCCCCGACCTCCGACTGGTCGCTGAGGCGATCGCGCTCTCGAAGAAAACCTTTTCAATCATACGACAAAACATTTTCTGGGCCTTCTTTTACAATCTGGTCATTATCCCCCTAGCAGTAATCGGCGTCATGCACCCCGTCATGGCGGCGGCAGCCATGGTATTCAGTTCGCTTACGGTGGTAGGAAATTCCCTGCGCGCGAGGTTGCGGACATGATGCAGACCATGCTCCTCCTGATCTTTTTGACCCTGGCGGCAGGTTTCGCAGGATGGCTGTTCTTTCTGTGGGCGGTCAAGAGCGGGCAATATGATGACATCGAAGGGCCGAAGTACCGGATGCTGGACGACGATGAGGAAGAGGTTACTGAAAAAAATGAACGCGCTAAAGATGGCCTGTCAAACATGCAACGGAAAGAACCGGACTAAGGAGAACAAGCTGATTAACTTCCGTGGCCACCAATAGAAAAGAGCCCTCGCTTTATGCGAGAACTCTTTTTGTGCAACCGGTAATAAGGTGTATTAGATAACCTGCTTCATATCCTTGCCGCATCCGCACTTGCCGGGCTTGTCAGAGATCGAGTTGCACTGGCAACCGCCGCCGCAACCGCAGATATACTTGCCTTTGAGTCCGATCTTCTTGACCGTCTTGCCACATCCGCATTTTTCCGGATCGTCCTTGCTTATGGCGCAGGAACATTCGGCGCCGCATCTGCAAAGAATTGCCGTGTCCTTGTCTATCGCCAGCAGGTGCATGGCCACGAGATCCTTGCCGCAGGTGCATTTTCCGGGCTCCTTGGAAATGGAGTTGCACTTACAATCATCAGCGCAGTTGCAGACATAAGAGACCTGGTTCTTGTCCGCTGCAATGACGAACCCTGCCGCTGTAGCCATAAAAGCGACGACCATAAAAATAATAATTCCTTTTTTCATGATTTCACCTCCTTTCGCGTTAGCGCGTTGTTGTACCACTAGAACCAGTATTCCGGATATTTTCTGTTTCGGGAAAGATTATTCACCAGAAGCGCGACGACCAGCAGAATGACGGCGCCTGCGCCTGCGGGGACCAGTGCATAGAAAAAACCAAGGCTGTGGACCTTGGCGCCGCCGATGACCGCGATAAGCGCTGTGGCGCCTCCCGGCGGGTGAAGTGTCTTGGTGGCAAGCATGGCCACGATGGCAAGAGACACCGCCAGTGCAGAGGCGATCCAGGTCGTATTGCCGAACAACTGAAAGCAGGCCACGCCGACAAGGGCGGATATGATATGCCCGCCCACAAGATTTCTCGGTTGGGCCAGGGGGCTTTTGATAGCGGCATACAGAAGGACCGCCGAAGCGCCGAAAGAACCGATGATCAGCGTCTGGTCTCTCGGTTCGAAATACCGCGAAGATAGATAACCGCAGAGACCGATGCCAAGCACCGACCCGAGCCATGACCAG
>JANPMZ010000063.1:0-4413 GCA_031427195.1 Nitrospirota bacterium | reverse complement strand
ATTCGGTGAGATTGTGAATAGGGTGGTTGCATATGCATCACACGCCTTTACACTAGCGGAGATGAAATGGAAAACAATCGAAGATCGGTTTCCACGTTCGAAGACCCTTGGGCCAGGAGATCCAGAGCATCCCCTTTTGTGAAAGATTCCTTTTCAACCGCGGAAATGTGTTTTCCAGTTCTTTCCTGCTCGTCGTGAAAAAGTGAATGAACTCCAGTGGGCCCTTCAGATCTTTTAGAACGGCAACTCCTGTCGGCAATCTTCCCAGTGTTTCTCCGTAGTTCCTCGGCTGATTCAGAAGGGCGATCCTGGCCCCCTCCTTGATCCCAAGCTTTGCGGCCAATGATTTTTTGGAATAGCCTTCGCGCATGTCTCCCCTCCCGAAGTTTTCGCCTCATATTGAGCTTTCATGATGGCCAGTCCCTCATGCTCGCAACCATAGCGTATCGGGAGGATCTAGGCAATCTGAATCTTGCCTCCTTTTTAGTATTTTTTATACTGATGGGGCCGATGATTTCCTGATCAGAGGGGAGTTTGCTCCGCCCGCGCGTTCAGCATCGTGGAGCTTTGTTACGACCGAGATGAACCTAATGTCATAGTGTAACTACTCGGGTCTGCCGGGAGCGAGCGGCTGACCTGAGAAGTCACGTTCTCTTCTGGTTTACGGAATATCTCTCCCTTCCCCGAAACCCAGCACCAGGAACTCATACTCTGAGACCCCATATTTTTTAAAAGCCGCTTGTAAATCGTTTTCATGCTCATCCACCCTTTCCTAAAATATGCTTGTTAGTTACTGAACACTCTGTTCGATTTAATCGTAGCGCGCCCGGCGGATACTTTCAAGAACCAATGCGGCCTGGATTGTTCACTAGTGAACAGTTGCAGATGTTTTGTGTGGGAAAAAAGGGGTGGAATATGAAAAAAATGAAGCCGGATCGTCGTGTTGTGCGCACACGCAGGATTTTATCGGAGGCACTCACTGCGCTGATCGTCGAAAAGGGGTATGAAAAGACCACGGTGCAGGATATTATCGACCGGGCAAATGTGGGCCGATCAACGTTTTATGCACACTTTCTTGATAAAGATGCGTTATTGAGAAGTGGCTTTGATCATTTGCGTGACGAGCTTTCGAAGAAGGGAATCGGCGGCAAGGAGAGCTGGGATGTGGCGCTTGACTTGTTTCAACACGCCGGAAGCCACTACCCCTTATACAAGGCAATGGTGGGAAAGCAGAGCTGGAACATGATCCAACAGTATGCCCACAAATTTCTTTTTGCTCTTATCAAGGAACACCTCAAACCGAAGGCGCCTGCTATGAAAAAGGCGCCCGTCTCGCTCGATATCGTGGCACACTATATCGTGAGTTCTTTTCTGGCGCTGCTCACCTGGTGGCTTGATCACAATATGCCCTATACCGCAGAGCAGATGACCGGGATGTTCAAACGGCTGACTAAGCCCGGGGTTGATGCCGGACTCGGCGTCGAAACAGAGACGTTCCTTAAGGGTCATTGTGGGAAGGGAATATAGCAATGCCGTGTCACTTCATGGAGTAGTACTGTAACCGGTGCGGGAAGGGCTGCGAGCCGACTATCAGGGGAATCTTATTCCGCTTCAGCTTGTTTCGCGCGCCCCTTTGGTGATATTGACTGCCGCCTGATAGCGGGCCAGCAACTCAGGATCTTCGATCGATCCATGATGATGGACCTGTCGCCACCGTCCATCGATCATCTTGAAAATCCTGGTTGTCCGGATTGCCAGGGGGATGACGATATCGCCGACGCGAAACGCGCCTCGCTCTCTACCCACGGCATAGAACATCTCGCCTGTTTCGTGCATAGTGTAGTCGTAGAATTCCACGTATACACGTGCCGGGCCGCTGAAAATGCGTTCATACACGGATTCTATTTCCTGCCACCCTCGCTTGATACCGCCGAGCGGGTTGTCCATTGCGGTATCATCGGTCTGAGACCAGTTCCCGGACATCATGACGAGATTGCGACTGTTGAAGGCATCGTAGAAGTCGCTCAATGCCCGAAGCGGGACCGGTAGGGTCTCTTTGTTTTCGCTGCCCGTGATCAACGTCTGTTCCGGTTTCATATTTTTCTCTGGAGGAGTGCAGAAAGAAAAATCGTGAATGCCACGAGGCTCAGAATACTCCGCACCGCATGCAGCCTTCCCCAGCGAGTCAACAACCGGAGGGCAAGGTCGGATTTTTTATCGAGATTTGGATCGAGCAATTGCCTGTTCGTCGGGAAGATAACGATCAACGTAAACGGGATGACCGTGCCGAGCAGAATGCCGCCGATGAGCCACGCCAAGCCGCCGCCGAGGAACCAGGCGAAGACGGCATTCAGCGTTCCTAAAGCTGCCAGCGAAGCCTGCATTACCGTCGCACGTTTGTAGCTCGGCCGGAATCCCGTGACTGCGACGACGGCCCCGCAGGACATTCTTGCCGGATGTTCCACGAGGTTGATGTACACAGCCGCACCGGTGAACAGGCCCGTGGACAATACGGCGAGCAGTTCAAATAACTCCTTCATATAGCACCTCCCGTTTTTCCGTCTTTCAGTCGGTATACAAATTTCAATCCCGACCACGTCTCATCAATGGCCGCCACTTTGACGTCAACGAGACCGTTCTTCAGGCCGATTTCGATAACAAGGTTTTCATTCAGATCGCTTTCTACCTTCGAAGAACCCTCGGGCCAGGATATCCAGAGCATCCCTTTTTGAGCAAGCTTCACTTTCAACCGTGGAAACATATTCTCCAGCTCTCTTTTGCTCTTCGTAAAGAACTGAATGAACTCCATTGGGCCCTTCAGATCTTTTATGACGGCAACTCCTGCCGGCAATTTTCCCAGTGTTTCGCCGTAATTCCTCGGCTGATTCAAAAGGGCGATTCCGATTCCTTCCTTGATTCCAAGCTTTGCGACCAATAATTTTTATGAATAGCCTTCGTGCATGGCACCCCTCCGGAGTCCGCCAACAAGCGGCATGGGGTCGATACAATCTTCGGAAATCTTATCGTCCAGACATGGCTACGCCACGATATCCGTGCCTCAGGGGTTATCCAGTGCAATGAGCCAGTTCCCATCAGGCTGGCATCCACTATTCAGGGTCAGGTCCTGGTCGTCTTTGAACACGGCTTTTTTATCGTTGCCCCGGCTGGTAATGTGATGCACGGCGCCGGGGTATTCAATACAGAGAGGTCGAGCCAGAAAGAGAGCTTATCAGAAGTTTAGATAAAAGACCAACAGGATAGATTTGACCCTGATGTTCGTTGCGCCTTTGGCGCGGCTTGCGTTTGACCTGGCGCAACCGTGATTCACCATCAAATAAATATTAAACCCTCGTTGGCCCTGTGGTTGCATTGTGTTAGGATAATTCTGCTAACAAAATCCAATACCAACGAGGTGAAAAATTATGGCACAAAGAGGTCTTCCATATGAATATGAGATCGAAGAGGGCTATATCAGCGTTGCGGTAAAAGCGAAGAGGCGCATGCCGCAATGAAGAGTGCTTTTGCCGGAGGTAAATTTCCGTCGGGCGATTTTGGAGAAAATGCGGCGTGGTGGTTGATTATGGTTTTATCTCGCAACCTCAACGTTCTTATGAAGCGGTTGGTCCTGGGAGACTCTCATGGATAACAAAGCGGATGAAGGCAATACGCTTTGGGTTTATAAATATAGCGGGGCGGGTGATGGATCATGCACGTAGGTTACTGGTACGATATCGGGAAACCATCCATCAGGCAGGCTTCTGATAGAAGCACGTCAGAGCATTGCCCTCCTCAGGGAATCTCCCGGCTACATCAGAGGTGATCCGACAAAAAAGTTTTTCACAAAACGAATCCGCTGGTCGCGTAAAAAGCACCCTTCACCAGTGGTTCACCTGTTTTGATGGTGGATGGTGGGAGTCCTTTCATCTTGACATAATGAGCGGGCGGTGTCAAAATTACCTCATGAAGAGCATATTAATCGTACTGATCGGTTCCCTGGTGCTTTGCGCCTGTACGCCTGTCCTGAACCGGGAACTGATGCGCGAGGGAGCGCGGAATGTTCCGCTATCCCAGGTCAGGGAACATCCAGAAGCCTATCAGGGCAAATTGTTCATTCTCGGCGGGGTGATCGTTGACACGAGGGTCACGGACAAAGGTTCGCGGATCGAGGCGCTTGCTGTTCCGGTGAACGCTCTGGGTTATCTGAGGGGCAGGGAACAGTACGGGGGGCGGTTCCTGGCGCTGTACCCGCGGAC
Organism: Nitrospirota bacterium; assembly: GCA_031427195.1. GTDB lineage: Bacteria > Nitrospirota > UBA9217 > UBA9217 > UBA9217 > GWC2-56-14. Next base: position 160 of record JANPMZ010000063.1, on the reverse strand, counting down.
GAGCGGAATCCTCGATCCACTTATCTATAAAAAGGGCAGGGAAATAACTCTTGCCGGCATCTTCATGGAGAACCGGCAGGGCAAGATCGACGAGATGGAGTACACCTATCCGGTCTTCGAGATCAAGCAGATTTATCTCTGGGAAGAGCAAAGAGATTAC
>JANPMZ010000062.1:0-3364 GCA_031427195.1 Nitrospirota bacterium | reverse complement strand
CACCGGGAGGAATAACCCGTTAGGTCTTGTAGAACGAAAGCGATGGAACAGCGGTACGCGATAACCGTGGACGACAACCGCTCCAATGGCCGGACAGAAGATCTTGTGCGTGCCAGGAGGATATTCAGTCAGGTAGCCGGTGCTTTGGGCCACCGGGGGAGCGAGCTGGCGAAGTATATGCGAAAGGACCCCGTAGCTATCACGCGGCAGATGCGGGATACGACGCAGAAGAGGGAGGTCCGGGTAGTGTTGAAGGGGTTGGAAGGCAATAAGTCAACAAGTCAAGCCTGACCCGATATGGTTCCGCTTGGTTGAGCGGATGGATGCAACGTGATGATCGGACCAATAGCTCGCCAAGTGTCAACGTCCACAAAGTATCCTCTGACTGCACTGTTGATTCCCCCTTCTTCTCTTAAAGCCCCTTCAGAATTTCCACTCTCTTAAGCTTATACTCTTCCGGTGTTACCAACCCCTTCGTCTGCAGGCCATCGAGCTCCTGAAGCCGCACTTCAATGGTTTTCTCCCGAGCCAAAGGTTCTTTCATGTCTCCCGATCCCGTCATGCCCGCCAAAGGCTTGCCAGAAAGGATCGTGGATATGTCCGTCGTCATTTTCAGGCTGATCGTCCTGACGCAATTCCTCCAGCTTTTGGTCGAAAACTCGGTGAAGGCTCCGGAGCTCAGCACCGTTCCATCCTTCTTTTGAAACACGTAGCTCACGGTGATGTTCGTATGGCGGCCAAAGGGGTTCTTGAAGCCGTATTCCACTTTTTCCAGCTTGTAGTTGAGAACCTGCTTATGGTCACTGGCCGTCAGTTCCTCCGCTGTTTTCGCAGAAACAATGCTTAACCCGTATTCCCGAAGATCGCGCACAATGCTTTTTGCCAGTGCCCGGTCAATATCGCGATACTGCTGCACGTGCTTACCGGCAGTCAGCTCGGTGATCTCGCTTTTGGACAGGACCACGATGTCAGTGCTGCCGCGTTCGGCCTTTACGACCGGCGCCTGCGGCACGTCCCTGGCGACAACGCCGGTGCTGCTTGCCCCGCTTGCCAGCCCTTCAGCCGGAGCTCGTTCAACGAATACCCACAAACACGAAAAAACAAGGAGCGCAAACAACATCACTAGCCGATTTCTTTTCATGGCTACTTTTTCCTTTCGATATTGAGCAGATGATGCGGTAACTACTCCAGTTAGCCGCGACCGCAAAGATCTCAAAAATACAAAGAACGTTTTCCTTATCTCTGGAGCCTTAACGATGTAAAAAGAAAAAGCCGATTAAAGATGAATTCCTTCACCTCTTGAGAGTGCAGAGTTCTCAGTTACTTTAGCCGAGTTCGGTTAGACAAGTCCACCTTTATTTGCGTACTTGCTCCCACGCTCCGCGTGGGAGCACACGTGCGAGACGCTCCAGCGTCGACTGGAGAAGTAGACGCAGAGCGTCATGAAATGCGTTCCCACGCGGAGCATGGGAACGAGAGTATGGATAGTATGATTATCAGACTTAATTATTGAGATGTCTCGTATCCTTTATTGCAAATGTAAATCTTTTATGATACGGTAACGGCTCGTTAAATCCAGAAGACGGGCAAGGGCGGTATTAACTCACGGTATGGAAATAGTACTCGCGACGCGAAATAAAAAGAAGGTCGAGGAGATCAAAAGGATCATCGCCGGCCTGCCCATAATCGTTCTTTCGCTCGACAATTATCCTGACTGCCCGGAAACCGTGGAGGACAGGGACACGTTCGAGGGGAACGCCCTCAAGAAAGCGATCGAGGTCTGTCAGTGTACAGGCAAGCCGGCGCTTGCCGATGACTCGGGCCTTGAAGTCGAGGCACTGAAGGGTGCGCCCGGCGTGTACTCGGCACGGTTTGCCGGCGGCACGGGAGTCGGGAACGACGTCAAGAATTACGAAAAAGTGCTTGCCGAACTCCAGAATGTCCCTGAGGAACAACGGGGTGCCCGGTTTGTCTGCTGCATGGCACTGGCCTTCCCCGACGGGAAGGTGAAAACCTTTTTTGGCTACGCAAAAGGTCGTATCAATCTGAAACCTAAAGGGATTACCGGATTCGGATACGATCCGGTGTTTCTGCCCCAGGGGTTTGAAAAGACTTTTGCCGAGATGACGGGAAATGAGAAGGATAGCCTCAGTCATAGAGGTAAAGCGCTTGAAAAACTGGCAGAATTTCTTCATGGGCAACCTCATTTATAAACAAAACTAATATTCAGATTATAATTTTTAACTTGAATATTAACTCGATTTCAACGATTATAGGCCGGTTAAAACGTAGCGAAGGGTTTATTGCGCCTTTACACCCGCTTTCTCTGTAGAAATAATTTTAACGGAGGATTCACCACGATGGCTAAAAGGGTTGTGCTGCTCGGTGCTCCTGGTGCTGGTAAAGGCACGCAGGCAAAGATGCTGATCGACAAGTACAAGATCCCGCAGATCTCGACGGGTGATATTCTCCGCAAGGCCGTTGCCGACGGCACGCCGCTCGGCAAAGAAGCGAAAGTGATTATGGACTCGGGCGGCCTCGTTTCCGACAAGATCGTGCTCGGCCTTGTCGAAGAGCGCATCAAGCAGCCTGATTGCAAAGCCGGTTTTATCCTCGACGGCTTCCCGCGCAACACGGCCCAGGCCGAGGCCCTTGACAAGATCCTTTCCGGCATGGACATGCCCCTTACCATTGCCCTCAATATCGACGTTGATATGAACGACCTCCTGAAGCGGCTCACGGGCCGCCGGACCTGCAAAAGCTGCCAGCAGATGTACAATATCTTTTTCTCAGCCCCAAAAAAAGAAGGAACTTGCGACAAGTGCGGCGGAGCGCTCTTCCAGCGCGACGACGACAAGGAAGAGACCATCAAGAAGCGGCTTGAGGTGTACACGCAGCAGACCGCGCCGCTCATCGATTACTACTCAAAGAAAAACATCATGAAGACCGTCACGGGCGTCGGCAGCATCAACGACATCTTCAATAAGGTGGTCGCCCTTCTCGACTAACCGGAAGCGGACAGAGTTGTGGCCTCCAGCCACAGTGGAATATATATTTACAATTCTTTTAAGGAGGAACTAGTTATGGCACTGGTAAAGCCGCACGGCAAAAAGAAGAAGCTCATGCCGCTTCTTCTGGAAGGCACGGCTCTCAGCAAAGAGCTCAAGAAGGCCAAGACCCTGAAGCAGCTCAAGATCTCCTCGCGCGAGACCGCGGACCTCGTGATGATGGGCATCGGCGCATTCACCCCGCTCCTGGGCTTCATGTCCAGGAAGGACTGGAAGGGTGTTTGCAGCGACAAGTTCAAGCTGGCTGACGGCACGTTCTGGCCGGTCCCGGTGACGCTCTCGGCGTCGACCGAGTT
>JANPMZ010000061.1:0-3765 GCA_031427195.1 Nitrospirota bacterium | reverse complement strand
TATGTTCTCAGGGGCGATGTGGAACACGGCGACAGCATGGGTAACAAAGGAGTTATTTCCGCCGGCGATACGCAGTGGATGACCGCAGGTAGCGGCATTGTTCATCAGGAGATGCCCCAGGGCGACTCTGAGGGCAGGATGGAGGGCTTTCAATTATGGGCGAACCTGCCCCGATCGCACAAGATGATGGAGCCGCGTTACCGGGATATTAAAAGCAGCCAGGTGCCGGAGGTTGTGCTTGAGAACGGAACCAGGGTCAAGGTCATCTGCGGCAAGGTCGGGAAGCATGAAGGGCCTGTCAAAGGCATAGTGATCGACCCGGAGTATCTCGATGTGACTGTTCCTGCAAAAGCGGAGTTCACCCATCCTACTAAGAAGGGACATACGGTCTTCGCCTATGTCATCGAAGGCAAGGGACATTTCGATGCGCGGAAGGATGCACCGCTCGAGAACGGGTCGCTCTGTCTCTTTGACGACGGGGACCATGTTGCGATCACCGCAGAGCATGGGCCTGTGCGGTTTCTCCTGATCTCAGGCAAGCCCATCGGCGAGCCCGTTGCCTGGTACGGCCCGATCGTGATGAACACCGAGGAAGAGCTGGAACTTGCTTTTGAAGAGTACCGGAACGGGACGTTCATCAAGCACAAGAAACCGTAGGCGCTACGCAGGAGGGAGCGGGATAGATATGGTGCGGCAACCATAACCGGCTATTCCCCTTCCGCGGCGCGGCGGCGAATGTATTCTTCGAGCGAGAACCGTGTCCGCTTTGCATACAAGAGGAAAAGCGCCATGCCGAGGAACAGAAGGTTCCTGATGACCGCTTTGTAGTCCGCCGTATCGGGAAGCTTCAGCGCATCGGCCAGCATGCCGAAGCATCCGCAGTCGACCTTGATGCCGCGCGCGATGACCGACAGAATGGCCAGCGTGAACCCGCCGGTCAACACGGCGAACAGGAGCGCCGCGGCGCGGGTCAGCAGGCCCAGGAGCAGACAGAGCCCGAGGATGAGTTCAAGCCACGGAACCGTGACCGCCATGAACCGCTCCAGCATGTCGGGGAATATTCGGAATTCGCGCAGGGTAAGGAGGAACCGTACCGGGTCCGCGATCTTGGCAAGACCGGCCAGGACAAACATCCCGCCGAGGACGATCCGGAAAATGAGTGAGAGCGTCGCCGTCATCGGACCCACCCGGCATCGGACGACGCATGAGCGTAGAACGGCACATGATCGGTCCTGTGCATGCTGATGGCCGCGGGTCTCTTTTTCGGCAGGATACGCAGGCCTGAAGGCGACAGCATATTATAAAGAAGTGATATGCAGAGGGCGAAGGCCAATATCAGAAACATTTCGAAAAGGAGTTTTTTCATAGATTTTTTGTCCAACGACGCCGTGAGTGGCGCGAATTTCAATGTCCCTCTCGACGCGATGGCTGATTCACACCAACATAGGGGACGTTGATACGTGACAAACATTTAGTCTGATTTTAACTATTTGTTTGCTCAGTATCAACGTTCCCTATGTTCTATCTATTGCGAAAGTCACCTGGCGAACCGGCCATTTCATAGGCCAGGAAATAACAAGGGATAGATTGGTTCTCAGCGACTGATTCGTCATCTTCATCGTCACCGGTCCCCCAGGTTTCAGGACTACTGAGTATTCGTAAGCGCACCCGCACTTCCTTGGCATAAAGCCAGACGCCTTCTCGGATGATCGGTAAGCTATCAATCGTGCTCATAGAAACCTAACGCGCGGCTAACCGGTCGCCTGTTTTTTGGCGGTCCGTGTTGAGCACTTGGTCAGATCTTTTACCTTGTGGCTTTTATTAATCAAGCGCAACTCAAGGCGACAGCCAAGGGCATGAGCGTATTTTTGCAAAGTGGCCAGTGATGGCGAGTGTTTGCCGCCGCCGGATTCCAGGCGCGCTATCGCGGATTGCGTTGTACCGATACGTTCGGCAACTTCCGCCTGCGTGATACCAGCTGCAGCGCGTACCTTCATGAACGCGTCGAAAAAAGAGAACTCTTCATCAAGTCTCTCGTATTCGGCCTTTACATCCGGTCGTTCAAGGGCACGGGCTTTAAGTTCTTTGTGGGTGAGCATCTTTGACCTCCTTCATCCGCCGTCGGGCTGTTTCCAGTTCTCTGAGCGGAGTTTTGTCTGTTTTCTTGACGAACTGGTGCAGTATGACAATTTTATTACCAACCATCGTGCAGTAAAATACCCGCGCAATCCCTTCCGCGGATTTCAGCCGCAGTTCATAGAGACCATCTCCCCTTGCACGTGTATGCGGCATACCAAGATTCGGGCCTAATACCTCCGGTCAGAATAGCGAAGATAACGGCCGAGGAAACCTGAAGGCATTGCAAGGATTTCTTCTTGCAATGATTCGCTGTAATAGGTGACTTTCCAACGCATGGATGATTATAGCGCATTTGCTATATTAAGGGCAAGTAAATTATTGCCGTCCTCGCGTTCTTCGCGCCCCAGCGTGGCCCGTTTACCGGCCATCGCGGTAAAAAAATCGCTATCGTTGTAAAACAAAAAAGCCGCTGAAGTTCATTTCAGCGGCTTTTGTACGTCTGGAAAATTATGTTGCACTCATCTCATTGATAAACGTTAATTCTGCTTTTCACTCTGCTTGTTCTTCGGCCGCTTGTTCTGGTCGAGCACCTTTTTACGGAGCCGGATGGAGGTGGGCGTCACTTCCACGAGTTCGTCTTCCTTGATGAACTCCAGCGACTGCTCCAGCGACAGCTGGCGGTGGGGCACGAGCCGGAGGGCTTCGTCGGCGCCCGAGGCGCGCATGTTGGTCAGCTTCTTTTCCTTGATTACGTTCACGTCCATGTCGGTTTCGCGCGAGTTCTCGCCCACGATCATGCCTTCGTACACTGCGACGCTTTCCTTGATGAACAGCTCGCCGCGCGGCTGAATGTGGTAGAGGGCATAGGTCGTGGTCTTGCCCGCCCGGTCGGCGACCAGTGCGCCGGTGCCGCGCTTGGCGATCGGTCCCTGCCAGGGTTCGTACCCGTCGAAGAGATGGTTCAGAAGGCCCGTGCCGCGCGTGTCGGTCAGAAACTCCGACCGGAAGCCGATAAGACCGCGCGCGGGAATGCGGAACTCCAGGCGGACGCGGCCGTGGCCGTTGTTCGTCATCTTGGTCATGCGGCCTTTGCGGGTCCCGAGTTTCTGGGTCACGACGCCGATGAACTCATCAGGGCAGTCGATGACCAGGTTTTCCATGGGCTCGAAGGTCTTTCCGTCGCGGATTTTGGTGATGGTTTCGGGCTGGGAGACGGAAAGCTCATAGCCTTCCCGCCGCATCATCTCGATCAGGATGGCCAGCTGCAGTTCGCCGCGTCCCAGAACCCTGAAGCTGTCGGTTGCATCGCCTGGTTCGACCTTGATCGCCACGTTGTAGAGGAGCTCTTTGTCGAGCCGTTCCTTCAAGTGGCGGGAGGTGACGAACTTGCCTTCCTTGCCTGCAAAAGGGGAGTTGTTGATCGAGAAGATCATCGAGATGGTGGGCTCGTCCACGTGGATGCGCGGAAGCGGTTTCGGGTTCTCGGGATCGGTGATCGTATCGCCTATGTTCACGCCTTCAATGCCTGCCAGGGCCACGATGTCACCGACGGTGGCACTGGTCTTATCCACGCGCTTCAGGCCCTGGAACTCGAACATGGACGTGATCTTGGTCTTGACCAGGGCGCCGGTGCTGGTTATCACGCCGATGGGCTCGGTAACCCTGGCTGTGCCGGCAAAGATCTTG
>JANPMZ010000060.1:0-3675 GCA_031427195.1 Nitrospirota bacterium | reverse complement strand
GTGCTGGCGGGAATGGAAAAATCTTTTAAGGTAAAAAGACGCAGGGTATTCATTCGGTACTCCTAATAATTCAATTACCAATCAGCCCAGCGGAGATCACAAAGTATTACGCCAACGCATTTCAAATTTTCTATCCATTTTTTCGATGAAAAATATAAAGCCTGACATCGCAAATTATAATTTATAGACTTGACCCCAAGTTGCATTTCACCCATCGAACGCTTGTATTCGATGATCACTGGGAATTGGTTCTCATCAAGACCTAATGTATCAATACGGCCAGCATGGGTCTTGCCGGTAGAGTGTTCACTTGCGAGAAAGCGGATGCCGAGCAGCGGATCAAGATTGTTCTCGATCAGCGTTTGTAGAGGCTTTTCAAGATCGGATGCATCACCTTGTAGCTCGGAGGCTTGGCCTTGGGTGAGACGGAATAGTTTGATATCACTCAAATTAAGGCTCCTACGATATTTTAAGTGTTACTCAGAAAGCGTCAGTTTGTAGCCATGGCACACGCCCTTAGCGCCTCCGAAGCTGACTACGAATTTTGGTGTATGCAGGCCGCTGAGGATTCCTTGCTGGATATTCGGTTGACCTAACAGTAACTGGCACTCGGCGCACTGCGACAATATTTCCGTGGAGTCTGATAACGCAATCCATGTAGTGTTTTCCGAGATATGAAGTTGATTCATCTGCTTCAAAGCCCATAGCCTTTTTTCTAGTATGGCCAAGATCGCCGACCGACTCAGCTTCTTGCCCAGCATTTCTAACCGTCCATTCAATCGTTGCGTACTGAGGCACAACATGTGGATTGGTTATCCTGAATTTGAGGTCGCAGTTCTTGGATACAGTTGGAACCTCATTTGTGTATGTCGTAATATGTCTTTCTGGCTCTCGCGCAAACACCTCAATCTGTACATTTGGCAAAACCATCAATGCTCGCCCAGCGGCGTCAACCACTTCAACCTCATCCGCTTCCGGCAAAGGCATCAAGAATGAAAAAACATCCGACCATTCCAAAGCGGCACCTGATTCTTCTTCGCTATTACCGGCTTTCGTGGCCGCAACTTGAAGTGCATCGAAAATCTCCATAAATTTAGACAAATGTTTCTCTGCAATACGATTCAAGTTCTCTGAATCATCCACAGGATTTTTCACTTGAGATGAACTGTCTAGCCTTGCACAGAAACTTTTTATCAGAGCGATAAGTGCATCCTCATCATCCAAGTTTTTTCCACCTAAACCTTCTTCTGAATATGACTCTGCCGCAAGCACAGTTAGAACTATTGATGATGGACGTGAATCACCAAAATCCTCAAACGCAACGGCTGCCCACCCTTTCAGATAGCGCACCAACCTTCGTAGTTGATCTCGTTCCGGCCTCTCCACAAAGGACTTAAACCAGATATAGATTTCCTTGGGATCAGAGTCTTCCCACTCATCCGACAACGTTGCGAGACGCCTCGTACCAGAGGATGGCTCAAACCAATAGACCGGAATATCGATGTGAAACTGTGCATCAAAGCAAGTGCGCGAACATCGTTCTTTGGGTGGATCCACGATTTCCCTTATCGATGTTGTACTGCGTTTATATATATGCAACGCTTGTTGTACCCATTCTCTTAACTGACCGGGCGACGGCTTTGCCTCACCATCATCCTCCCATTCAAAATATAATCCCACATCAACATCGTATTCCTCACCCTTATGCACAGGTTTAATTAGCGTTCCAAACTTATATGAACCCTGCAGCCATGTCGAAATCGGGTAACCGTATTGATCAGACAGCGTCGACTTGAGATATTCAGCCATATCATTCCATTGCGACTGAAGAAATTCACGCTGTTCTTGGCTCGGCGTTAACCGTCCAATAAGCGTCTGCTCAGCTACCCCGTTAAATAACCGCGCTGCTTTGCCCATTAGTCTTTCCCGATTAATTTGAGTTGTGGCGCATGTGCTAGATAACTGACGAGCTTATTGCCAATAAGGTCAGTCGTTGCCTTTGTTGCCAGAGCCTTTAGTGTCTGGATCGCAACAGGTGTTGCTACATCCAAACCAAGATCAGACGCCTGCTCCTGCGACGGCTCTTTATCCAAACGCAAATACCTATCCCCCAGTCGGTGTGTCATCAACTGATCCACAAACTGTTGCTGTGCAGATATCATCACAGAGAAAAGTCGTGCATCCTGCATCCAGTCTGCAACACCAAACTCCCGTCCCGCGCCAAATGAAATCGAATAGCTTTTCGTCGTGGTGCCAATACTTAGAATTTTTACAGCATCAATTGGTACGCCAAAGTAATGTTCAGCCTCATGTAAAGCTATTTGATCTGGCGCATTCGCAAATAAGCCACCGTCCGAATACAGACTTCCTGAAACTTCCGCTAGCTCAAAGAAAGTAGGTGCGGCTGACGTGGCGAGAGCAACGTCTATAACCTTTAATTTCCAATCACGATGCCATTCTTGCTTATGCCTTGTCTTAAAAACTTGCGGCCGCCCCTCGGTGACATTTACAGCTGGTATAGCTACAGGATGAAGAGCATCACCCAAAACAGCATCCGCAGGAATAAGAGTAGCGATGGCCTCCCTTAGATGAGCCGATGAATATCGAGGCCTATTGCGATGTTTGAACAGATCACACCCAATCTGCCACTTAGTTTCTGGATGAGTGTGTGGCGGAAATATCTCCTCCCCGAGATCAGTGAATACATCAACGACTTTTTTCATCGGCACTTCGAATGCGACAGCCAGAGCAACAATCCCGCCTATTGATGTACCGCATGAAATATCAAAGTGTCGCCCGATCGGATGTCCGAGGTGCTCCTCCATGCATTGAAGTGCTTGGGCAGCGAAGAGGCCACGAAACCCACCCCCGGTAAGTGCCAATGCCTGAAACGGCTGCTCAACAGTCCACTTCATTTCACTCATTTGAACAACACTCCTTCTATCCTATCAACTGGGCCCTTCTCGGGATGATTGGCTAAGCCACTGCCTTGCTGCCACGTTTCGGCTTCGATGCCATTTGCACGTTCTGCTTAGCACGAACGCGTTCAAGCAGCACACTTGCCGGTTCGTCTTTGGGATCTTGCGGTACCAGTTCACCACGGAAGGCCTTGGCGAGTGTGGACGGGGTGAGCTTTCCTACCTGGCTGCGTGCGACGATGTAACGTGCTTCGAGCCGGTCGGCGTAAGCGAAGAGGGATTCGACGCGGCGGACGATTTCGATTTGTTCATCTACGGGAGGCCGAGGTATCAATAGATTTCTTACCTCTTCGCTATTGATATTGTTGATGCCGCTTGTAGAGCGTGCAGGTATTTCGATCTGCTGGCGCAGCCACATGGATGCAAGCACATGGTTGAGATAGTCTGACTGCACCTCTTCAGTGGGGCGCAAGCGAATCAAATAACCCGCATATGCGTAGCCAACAAAATCGGAGGACACCAGTGCCGTTTTCCCAACTAGCGAAACGCTACCATTCGACCTTATCATTAAGATATCGCCTGCCTGTAGCGCAAGCTGCTGGTGTTCTTTTTCTGGCAATTCAGCGTACTTCATGTTGTCATCTATCAATACGCCATCGCCAATGTTAGGAATACGAAAAACCGGCTTCCCCTTCTTTTCGTATTCACACTTCTGCGATGTCCCGTATTTCAAGCCCAGCAACAGCTTGCCCAACCT
>JANPMZ010000059.1:0-1802 GCA_031427195.1 Nitrospirota bacterium | reverse complement strand
ACATCGTCGTTTCCCGCCGCCGACTGATCGAAGTCCAACGCGAACAAATGAAGAAGGCCCTGCTGTCGGAACTGGTCGAAGGCCAGATTCGCAAGGGCGTGGTCAAGAACATCGCCGACTTCGGAGCGTTCGTGGACTTGGGCGGCATCGACGGCTTGCTGCACATCACCGACATGAGCTACAAGGTCGGCGCAGTGGGTAATTCGACTTCATGTGAGTCGATGGATTTTTTGATGGATTCAGAGACAACTTACCAGGCAAGTGCGGATGGATTGTTTGATTTGCTGGAGCGTATCAGCCATGAGGGATTAGCCAATATCTCTACTAAGCTTTCCCATCGTGTAGATGAAAACGAGAACATATACGAGCTGATCAAAGGCAAGCTGCGTTTGTTTTATTTCAAGACTGAGGAAGATTTCTTGATTATCTGTACCACAGCACTGATAAAAAAGTCACAAGCCGTTGACCCAAAGCACGTCAAAAAAGCGATTCGTCTCAAGCATGAATATTTGGAAGCCGTTAAACAGAACACACTCACTGTGATCGAGGAGAATGAAAATGGCGATTAATAAAAAACTGGCAAGCTACCTTGCTGAAAGAAAGAAAACCGATGCCTATTGGGTTGAGTCGGCAAAACTGGATTTTGCGATGAAACTTGAAAAGCAGATTCGGCTGGCAGGCTTGAGCTATGCCACCCTTGCCCAAAAACTAGGAACCAGTGCGGCATATATCTCCAAGGTATTTCGTGGCGACACCAACATGACCATAGAATCGATGGTTAAATTGTCTCGCGCAACTGGTGCTCGTCTGAATATCGGAATCTTGAATGAAACTACTGTAGCGCAACGCTGGGATAATAAAGTCGTTCCTTTTTCAAGGAATAATAGATTGCAACAAGTAACAGCGGTGTGTGCCACTTTCACTGAATATGCTGATCATTCAGCAAGTAACTCTAAAATCGAATCAAGAGTAGCGTGATATGAGCGATAACGTGTATCCAATTCAGCTTGAGCAGGTGTTGTTCACTCGTAGCATTGTTATTGCAGTTAATGATCACAAACCTAGTGGCACAGCACAGATTAATCCAGGCCCGGAAAACGCCATAAACCTGACGCCAATTGATGGGCAAGCCAATAGATATCAAGTCAGCATGAGTTCAAAATTCAATATCAATGGAGACTCTGCATATCCGTATATTATTGATATGGAGTGCATTGGTTTTTTTTCGGTTGATAGCAAGCTCTCAATAGATGAGGCGATGCGTGGAGTAATGATTACAGCTCATGGTGTGCTATATGGCGCCATCCGTGAAGCTGTTGCATGGATCACAGGAAGGCAACCATTCGGGCCGCTGATGCTGGGGTTGTCTGTATTACGCTCTCCCCAAAAGGAAAATTTATGAAGAAGACTGAAGATATACGCCTAGAATATCGGCGCGAAGTCCTCGGCAAAGGCGTTCGAGGAAAACACTATGCAGCTTTTCAGAAAGGCAGCAACCTGGTATTGCTCACCCCTGAATTGGCAAAAATATTCCCAACCAACGAGGCAGTGAACGCAGCCCTGGAATCACTGGTAGGCGTTGCGCGTTCGGCGGTAACAAAAACGCGGCGCACAAGTGGTGCGGCAGCTAAGCGCAGCAGTGCCAATACCCGGTAATTAGTGATCATCTCTCTCGACCGTATCGCCACCCACATCCTCGCGGCAGAAGGCGATTCCAAGTGGGCCTTCTTCGACGGCAACTCTCAGGAATACGACGCGGACAAGAGGAAGCGTCTGGGTGAAGAGGGTGTCAAGCCGAAGCG
>JANPMZ010000058.1:0-2798 GCA_031427195.1 Nitrospirota bacterium | reverse complement strand
GGCGTTAACCAGCCAGTCGTTGCCCGGCCCCGCGGAGTCAGAGAACCTGTGCATGCGTGAACACTCTATGTTCGAGAACCGGGAGAGCTCGGCAGTTCCCGCCGAAAATAACCGGCGGGACGGTAGGGGAAGGCCAGTGGCCGCAATCCTTACGCGTACGCTGTCGAGCAGTCTGACATCGGCGTAGTACCGAAGAAGGAGCCGAACAAAATGGAGCGTTTCCCAGGCCATTGCGGAGGTTTCGGAGGGAAGGCCGGTGACCAAGGGGAAATTCTGGAAAGTCGTCTGCGACCTGTACGCAGTGACAGGGAAAAACATAAAACGGACTTGACAGGATACGTGAGGCAGTGATTATTAGCGGCTTTGCGTGAATTACCCGAGGTAGGAGCCGTGTGAAGTAATCCTTCTCGCACAGATCTGTGCAGGGGGTGCCTGGCAACGGGCAGCCCTACCGAGATTTCTATATGTGCGTTGTCTGTAAAACATGCTGCGGTGGTGGAAAAGCAAGCATAGAATGTCCCCAGTGCTACTACGACGATAGGACGGAAAGCATAGTTAGAAACAACGTCACCAAAGTTCCCGTATCTGCTTTTCCTCGGCTTCTTTGAAAATGGCCGTGACGAAGTCTCCGCTTCCTAGGATTCGTTCATCATATTCGGTCGTCTGCCCTTTTCTCTGCGCTGATTGGACCTGGGACCAGCCTCCAAGGCTGCGGACAAGCCCTCCGCCGATCAGCTGTGGCTGGCGCCCCATGCCGGTCCCCTCTTGCACGAATCGTCGGTAGGCGTTCCGCGCTCTTCGCGTTGTTTCGCTGAATTGGAGTAGGACATAATCAATATCCATCCATGGGCATTTTCTTTTGTTCATCACCGCGCTGTGGCCGCTCCAGAGGTAGAGGTCAAGCTCTTCCATGGTCTTTACCATCCCGGCCCGCGTGGGATTGAGATGGATGTAGCGTATCAGGGCCAAAAGATAGTTGTCCTCATCGCAGAGGATGGATTTGTAGCGGTTCTCGAAGAGATGGCCGGTGCGGCGATGGCGGCGATTGAAATACAGTGCGTACCAGGTGAGGAGTTTCCGCATGACTGTGGAGATGCCGACTTTGCCGCTCTTAAACAGGATGTGAACGTGATTGTCCATAAGTGCCCAGGCGTAGACTGCGCATTTCCCTTCCAGAACGGTCTGGCCGAAGTCTTTCGAGGAACCGGGCCTTGTCTTCGTCGTCTCGGAAGATGTTTGTCTTGTCGATCCCCCGCACCATGATATGATGCAGAGCACCGGGTATGTCTAATCATGCTTGGCGGGGCATGGCAGGATTCTATCGAAAACCGTTTTCCCTGTCAAGATGAAAGCATCCTGAGAACCAACGTCCCTAAGTTCCCCCGGAGTGAAGCGACGCAGTTGTTCGGCAATGCGAGGGGCGAGGCCCTGGACGGCATTCTCGGCAGCATCGAACAGACGATGTTCAGTGAACCGCTGTATAAGAGCAGGGAAGAGAAAGCGGCGCATCTGCTGTATTTCGTCATCAAGGACCATCCCTTCAGCGACGGGAATAAGCGCATCGGGTCGTTTCTGTTCCTCCTCTACATGGAACAAGAAGGCATGGCCTCGCGCATGAACGAGACCGCGCTCACGGCGCTGGCGTTGCTGATAGCGGAGAGCGCTCCGCAGAACAAAGACCTGCTCATACGGTTGATCATGAACCTGCTCGCGGCAGGATGATGGCCATGTACTGAATTCCGTCGGGGGATCATAACGGCCCGAGGACAAGGCGCTCTGGCCGTCGCAGGAGTATCTCGGGTGGTATAGGGAGAATGTGGTGGTGCAGGGATGTGGCGGATGGGACGTGACATAAACATTCAATACCTGACCCTCAGTCCCCTCAGGGGGGTGCAAAGCGGTTGTTTGGTCTAATTCCGCAGTCCGCATTCGCCATTCCGCATTGGATTTACAACGATTCCGCATTTGAACCGTTACCCTAAATTCACCCACCGAAAAACTTGCCCTTTGCAATTTATTGTAGTACAGTCTTCAAGAATATCAAACGGTTGCGGATAGTAGAAACTGATTCATTGAGGTTGGGGGGATTCAGGCCTGTCTAATCCAAATCATGCGCGATCTCGAATATTTCATCAATGCTTTTGCACAACTCAGACGGGCGCCTGGCCCGGTCTGGACCGGCGCTATGAGAAATCTGGCTCCCCATAAACCTTTCCTGCTTTTATCCGTTATCGACCTCATTGCCGGAGGGATCCTCAAGAACTCTTTCATTGATACGCAGCAAGACCTCAATGAATTGAACGAGCTTTTTGTTCGGTACTGGAGAAGGCTCAGCCAGACACTCAGGTCTCGCATGATATTTCAAATACCAAGCTGCGAAACCGGCCACTAAGAGGCCTGCTACGCTTCTGCAGGGCGATTATACAGAGATGGCATGAAAGTAGACCTGACCCTGTGAGGTCCTCGAAAAGGTAACCACCAAGGTGGCTGGCAAACAATCTAACATGGCGTTCGAGAGGGACGCGCCAAAAGCGGCGCGCCCCTCAACTTTACGTTAGCTGGGTAAAAATACGGAGCAGTGATGCAGAAACCGACTGAACCCAAATATGTGCCAGCGCTGGGCTTTCACTGGCTTACCCCTTACTACGACGCTGTAATCGGCACCACCACGCGGGAGCGTAGCTTCAAACAGGCCCTCATCAAGCAAGCACGCTTCGAGCCCGGTCAGCGGGTGCTTGATCTAGCCTCTGGAACAGGCACCTTGGCAATCTGGATAAAACAATACCAGCCACAAGCCA
>JANPMZ010000057.1:0-7334 GCA_031427195.1 Nitrospirota bacterium | reverse complement strand
TTGATGCATTCGTAAGAAGTCAGAATTTGCACTATTTCGTCTTACCGGCGAAAAGAGCCTGCCCCGGCATGATTGAAGCCGGGGGTATCCAGTCTTTTCAATGAGTTCAATGTTTCCTGGACCCCGGTTTTCACCGGGGAGACGACTTTTTACGAGACCATCAAGAAAGGATTAGACGATGGAACTGACGAAGATCAACAAGAGAGGACCCTACAGCGGCCGACGGGGCGGAGATGCCTGCTCCTCACTGGTGCTTGCGTCAACGGTCGTCTGCGACGTGTATGTCAAGCCGTATCAACCAAGCCTGTTCCAGGTACGCGAATACTGCACGACGGAGCGCCACAGCCGATGCCCCCTGCGGCGAGCTATAGTCGAACAGGAAAGGAGGTGAATACATGAGAATTTTTGATTTCGGAATCCGCTTCGGAACGGCCGCGGCAGGAATCGCCGCACTGGCGTTCCTTGCGGGATGCGCCGGCGCGGGTGCGGTGAAACCGCCTGCCGAGCCCACGGTGGAGTATCTCAAACTGGACGGAGGGAAGCTTGTGCCGGGAAAGGTAAAGGCCAATGCTTTCTTTGAGGTGCAAAAGGGGGAAAGAATATACGTCTTCATTTCGCCGAGAGCAAAGGACGAGTTTGAGCAGACCGGGAAAACAGGCGGAAAGCCCGTGAGCGGCTTCGGTTTCGGCCCGAACGGCGAAACAATCGTCTTCGAGTCCGAATGGGCACAGAAAGAATGGGAAACGAGAAAGACGCAAAATTAAATACTGAAGGAGAAAGATCTAATGAAAAGGACCGTATTGACGATTGCAATGATGCTGGCTGTGGCCCTCCCCGCCCTGGGCCAGGAGTTTTCCCTGGGCGAGGAGACGAAGGGAATGAAGGTTAAGATCAGCGACGATACGGAGTTTGCGCTCCGGGTGCGCATACAGCCGAGATTCGACACCGGAGACCTCATCGCGAGCAAGAACGGCAAGTCCTACGAGTCCGAAACGGACATGTACCTCCGCAGAATCCGGCTGGAGATGGACGGAAAACTCGTGAAAAACCTCAAGTACAATCTCACCTTCGAAGCCGACAAGAACGGCATCCGGGGCAAGGACTCCGCATCGAAGAGCAACGAGACCAAGATCCTCTACGCGTATTTCGACTATCTGTTTGCCGACGAGGCGGGGATCAGGTTCGGCAAGGCCAAGCTTCCCTTCTCCCGGGTGTCACTCACTTCATCATCGAAACAGCTCATCATCGAGCGTCCCGCTTCCACGGAGAAGGCGAAGAAGCTTTTTGACGACTACTATCAGCCGAACCTGCTCCTCCACGGCGACATCGCCGGGGGCGTCCTGTCGTACAACGTAGCCATGGCCGACGGCTGGGAGAACGCCAATTTCCTGAACAGCAAGGACGATGTAGACGGCAAGGTCTTCAAGTCCGACCCGCTTTACGTGGCGCGGCTCGAAGTTTCCCCTCCCGGTTGGACGGAGAAGAGCAAGAGCGACGCCCACCTCGGCCAGGGGCGGCACCTCACGTTCGCCGTGAGCTATGCCGCTCAGAGCGGCATTGAATACTCTACTCTTGCCGGCGCGCCAAGCACCGACAGCGAAGACCGCTCCCTCCGGGGCGCCGACATCTCGGCCCACATCGGCGGCTTCACCGCTCAGGCGGAGTACATAGCCTGGAAAGAGGAATACAACAGGACCGTCCCCAAGGCTGCCAAGGAGCCCGAAGGCTGGTACGTCCAGGCGGGATACTTCATTCCGGGGATGAACATAGAGCCCGTGGCCCGGTACGAGATCTACGACCAGAATACCAACGCTGCCGCCGGTTCCGACGACACCGAAGAGAAGAACACCACCCTCGGCCTCAACTGGTACGGCAAAGGCCACAGCTATAAGATCGGCGTGAACTGGGTACACTCCGAGTTCGGCAAGAACGCCAAATCCGACGTGGGGGTGAGCGGCGCCGACGCCGACAAACGGGACGTGTACCAGGTCCAGGCGCAGGTGTACTTCTAAACGGGTTTCCCGGGCCGGCTCTGCCGGCGTTATGACCCCTTGAGGAGATCTCCTTACCCCCTCTCGCGGGGCGGGGTCATCCCCGCCCCGCTTCTTTCTGAGCAGTAAGATTTGGCGGGTAAACCTGAAACGGGCCTTGAGCGGTTTCTAGACCCGGCAAGAAGCTGTACCATCAAAACGGCGGCCCCTGGGGGATATCCGGGGGCCGTTGTTTCTTAACTGGTGGATCAAAGAACCGAATGGAGGAACTCTTTATGATAGAGCAAACACAACCAAGCAGGATTTTCAACTTGAACGTCGCTTTTAAACATCCGCTGCAGAACAAACTTTTTTCGATGATGAGGGGACCTATCGAACATGCCCTCGACTTTCCCCGCCTGAACCGGTTCTACGATGACGTCAGCCGGCTGCATGACAACCGGCCCTTTTCGGACAAGGTACTGGAACAGCTGAACGTGTCATACGATGTACCGGAAGCGGACCTTTCCCGAATCATGATTCCCAAAGGCCCGGTGATCGTTGTGGCAAACCATCCCTTCGGGGGCATAGAAACCGTCGTCCTTGCTTCGATCCTCCGCTCGATGCGCTGTGATGTCAAGTTCATGGCAAACTACCTGCTCTCTGCGATACCGGAAATACGGGAGCTGCTTATCGCGGTGAATCCTTTTCCGGGAACAACCTCGGTCCGCGAAAATATCAGGCCGATCAGAGAATCCATACAGTGGGTGAAGGACGGCGGTATGCTCGTGGTCTTTCCCGCCGGCGCGGTCTCTCACTTTGATCCGCAAAAGGGCACGATTACGGATCCCGCCTGGAGCCCGAGCATTGCGCGCATCATACGGAAGACCGGGGCGCCGGTGCTTCCCGTGTTCTTTCAGGGGACGAACAGCGCGGCCTTTCATGTGGCAGGCATGGTGCATCCGCTTTTGCGCACGGCCATGCTGCCCAAGGAGTTTTTCAACAAGGACCGCAAGAAGATCCAGGTCCGCGTCGGCGACCTTCTGCCCTTTGCGAAGCTGCAGGCCTTCGACCGGGATGACGACATGACAGCCTATTTGCGGCTGCGCACCTATATTCTGGAATATCGCGGCAACAAAACAGAGGCGCCTGGCATCGCGGCCTTTATGCGAAAGGCCAGGCATGAAACCTATGGCGCGATAATGCCGCCTCAAAATCCGGACGTCATGGCGGATGAGATCCGCCGGCTGCCCATGAGCCAGACGCTCGTCGTGAACAACGAGCATGCCGTGATCCAGGCAACGACCGACCAGATACCGCATATTCTGCTTGAGCTCGGCAGGCTGCGGGAGATCACCTTCCGCGTCGTGGGCGAAGGGACGGGAAAGGCCGTTGACATCGACCGGTTCGACCACTCCTATACCCATCTCTTTATCTGGAATTGGGAAAAGAAGGAAATAGTCGGCGCCTACCGCCTCGGCAGGACCGATGAGATCATCAGGCGGATGGGCGTGCGGGGACTTTACACGAGCACTCTTTTTAACTACAAACCGGGATTTTTTGAACAGCTTGGACCTGCACTGGAAATGGGGCGCTCATTCATCCGGCTGGAGTACCAGAAATCCTTTACTCCTCTTTTGCTGCTCTGGAAAGGGATCGGCAGATTCGTGGTGGAAAACCCGCAGTACAAAACCCTTTTTGGTCCCGTAAGCATCAGTGACGAGTACCAGGCGCTGTCGCGGCAGTTCCTGGTCGGTTACCTGAAAAGGACCAGCTACCGCAGCGATATGGCCGGCTTCGTCAAGCCGAAAAAACCGCTCTCCGCCAAGACGTTAAAAGGCTGGGACATCGATGCGGTCGTCCGCCTTCTGAAGGACGACGTGGAAAACATATCAGAGCTGATATCCTGCGTGGAGTCGGACCGCAAAGGAGTTCCCATCCTGCTAAAGCAGTATCTCAAGCTGGGAGGCGGGATCGCGGGTTTCAACGTCGATGCAACGTTCGGCAATGTCATTGACGGCCTGATCATCGTCGACCTGACGAAAACCGAAACGCGCATGCTGCATCGGTATCTGGGCAAGGACGGCGCACGCATGTTTCTCGCCCATCATGAAGCGCTGAAGCGGGACCGTCTTGTCGCCTGCGCATAACGTGACGGTGGAACCTCGCAGTTCCGCCGCGGAACCAACGCAGCCATGCCAGGCGTCGTGGATCGACGCGCTCTTCAGAAAATTGTTATTGCTCATACCGCATATCCGGATGTAACCAACATTTAATACAGGCTTCATATTCCTGTAACAGAAGGCGGGTATAGTACGTATCGCAACTTGATGAACAGGGCAGGACAATGGAGTTATGAAAAAACAAATCCTTATTGTTGAAGATGAAAATGATTGTGCCGAGCTTCTCAGCTATCACCTCCAAAAAGAGAACTATCAAACGGTGATTGCGCGCAATGGGGAAGAAGCCATAGACGCGGTACAGTGCCAGACACCGGATGCGGTCCTTCTGGATATCATGATGCCCGAGCTTAATGGCTGGGAGGTCTGCCGTATTTTACGGGAGAGCACAAAGGGAAAAGCGTTGCCGATCATCATGCTTTCCGCGCTGTCGGACGAGGAGGAGCGCGTTAAAGGCCTCAGCCTCGGCGCCGATGATTACGTTTCCAAGCCATATTCCATGAAAGAACTGCTGCTGAAGGTAAAAAAACAGACCGATCGGCAGCAGACGATCAAGCAGCTTAAAACTCGCGAGCAGGAACAGGATACGGCACTGCAATACATGATTCATGAAATGAGAAATGCAATGACCGTGATCGGCGGCTATTCAACCATAGCGCTCAAGAAGGATGATCCCCGGATTTACCTGAAGCCGATTAACATCGCCGCCATGCATGCCGAAAGTCTCCTGAACGACGCATCGCTTCTCTCGCAGCTTGAAAAAGCGGGAGGATATCTTCCTCCGGAGTCGATTGACCTTGTTGCAACGGCGCAGGATGTGGTCGATATGTTGTGCGATACGGCAAAAAAAAGACGTATAGAAATAGCTGTCATGAAAAGCACCCCGTTTCTCGTTCGCGCAAACAGAACTGCGGTCCGGCAGGTGCTGCTGAATCTTCTCTCCAATGCCATAAAATATAACCGCGACGATGGACGGATATGGATCTATTTCGATGAAGAAGAAGACGCGCCTGAGGTCTCGATAAAAGACGAGGGAAACGGGATAGGCCGCGACGAGCTTCCCAGAATCTTCGATAAATTCTACCGTGCCGCGGGGAGTGAGCGCGTGAAAGGAGCGGGTCTCGGGCTCTACATCGTCAAGCTCCTCACTGAAGCCATGGGTGGCAAAGTCATGGTAAAGAGCGATCAGGGCGCAGGGAGCACGTTTACCGTATCATTCATAAAGGCGGATACCGCGGCGCTCAGCTCTGGCAAGGAGGTAGTATGCAGACGGTAACTGTCCAGGAAAACGCGCTTCTCGTGGGGAAGCTTATCACCTCGGATGAACAGGTAATGCCGCAGGCCATCGTAAACAACGTGGCCGAGCGGTTCTTCAGCACGACCGAACTGGACGCGATCGCCCTGGTCGAGGGGAAAGAGCCCGTGGGCCTTGTCACGCGGACGAAGCTGCTCTTCACCCTCTTCCGAAGGTTCGGTTTCGAGCTCTACGGAAAACACCCGATCATCGTCGTAGCCGACACCACACCTCTCATCGTGCCCGAGGACGAACGGCTCGATGTGGTCATTGACAAGGCCCTGGAGCGGCAGCCGCAGGACATCTACGATGAGATCATCGTGACCTGCCCCAAGGGGCTCTATCGCGGCCTTCTGTCGGTCAAACAGCTCGTTATTCAGCAAAGCAACGCCCTGGCAACCAGCGTGCTTCAGAAGGAAATGGTCAGCGCGCGGGCGCAGGAGCTTGAAAAGATCAATCAGGTGAAATCCCAGTTCCTCGCTAACGTCACCCATGAACTTCGGTCGCCGGTAAACGCCATAATCGGACTGGCCGAACTGCTGCGTATGTCGGCGGACAAGGGCTCGATCGAACAGATAAAAGAACGTCTCTCGTTCATGATCTCGAGCGCGACAAACCTTCGGACCGTCATTACCAATATTCTCGATCTGTCTAAGATCGAAGCGGGCAAGATGGAAGTGGCGCGTCAGGAGTTTAATGCAGTATCGCTCATTTCAGAAATTGCCGAGACCACCCGTATCCTTATCGGAAAAAAACCGGTATCCGTGGAGGTAACTGCGCTCCCGGTGCCCGTCATGATAACCACGGACCCCATCAAGCTCCGGCAGATCCTCATGAACCTGGTGAGCAATGCGGCGAAGTTTACCGAATCCGGCAGGATAGAGATAATGCTTTCCATCCTCGGAAGCAGCCTGGTGATTGCGATTAGTGACACCGGCATAGGGATAAAAGAAGAGGACCTCCATAAACTTTTTACCGCCTTCAGCCAGGTGGAGGATGCCAAAACCAAACAACATGAAGGCACGGGGCTCGGTCTGACGATCAGCAAGAATCTTGTGGAGCTTATCAACGGTACGATTTCGATAACAAGCGCCTATGGGAAAGGCACGACATTCGTCGTGACGCTGCCGTTACTAAATATGGAGAGAGAGGGAGGGCTTTACAATGCTGAATAAGAAAAAGGTACTCGTAATAGATGATGATGAAATGCACCTCTATACCACGAAGGAGCTGCTCCAGAATGACCAGATTGAGGTCAGTACCCACAAAAACTGGCTGGGTGCGACGAATCGCGTAAATAGCTTTCAGCCTGATCTTGTGCTGCTTGACATCAACATGCCGGGGCTCTCCGGCGACAAACTCTTGGAAATCATTAAACCTTACTGCGATTCGATGCGGACCCCCATTGTATTCCATTCATCCAATGACGAAGATAGTTTGCGGTCGCTCGTTAAAACGCATGGAGTCCGGGGGTATATCTGCAAAGGCAATATCATCGAATTGCGAAGCAAGGTCAATCAGTATCTCAAGTTGCAGGCATAGAAATCTACGGGAACTCATTGAGAAAAATACGATGTACCCTTAACAAAACGGCAGGAAAGGGGGTGGAGCCGGGCAAATATTTTAACACAAGCTTAATGAACTTGTAATAATCTTGTAACAATTCTATGGTATAAACTACTACTATCTTACTATCTCAAGGAGGAATCACATGAAGGACGTCAAGCAGTTGTATTTTCTTGCAATAGCGTTCATGGTCGCCCTGTTCTTTGCGTCGTCGCCGGCAAAGGCCGAAACCGGCCTGGTCAAGATCGACGGCTCCAGCACCGTGTTCCCCATCACCGAGGCGGTTGCTGAGGATTTCCAGAAAGCCGTGAAAGGCGCCGTGAG
>JANPMZ010000056.1:0-2813 GCA_031427195.1 Nitrospirota bacterium | reverse complement strand
AAGATGTTCTTCTTGAGCGGGCTTAAGCGGTCGATGAACAGCAGGCCGTTTAAGTGGTCGATCTCATGCTGAAGGGCTTTGGCGAGGAGTCCCTGGGCTTCCAGTTCGAACATTTTGCCGGAGCGGTCGAGCGCCCGCACCTTGACCTTTGCCGCGCGCTTCACGGACTCGGTGTACTCGGGGATGCTGAGGCAGCCTTCCTCATCGGTCACCGAGCCTTCCAGGGAAAGGAACTCGGGGTTGATCAGGACCAGGAGCGGATGCCGCCGGGCTTCGTCCTCCACATGGCTCAGGTCAATGACCGCAAGCTGGAGCGACACGCCGACCTGGTTCGCCGCCAGGCCCACCCCCGGAGCTGCGTGCATGGTCTCGATCATGTCGTCGATCAGCCGGTTGACAGCATCGTCGATGGCGCCCACGCGGGCTGTTTTTGTCCTGAGCACGGGGTCAGGATAGGTGCAAATGTCTCGAAGTGCCATGATCGACATATGTAACATGATTGATATATAAAATCAAGGCTTAAGATGCCAGAATGCCCAGGGTTGTCATGTCATAGTCAACGCTTCACGTGCGATCTCGCGGTCGCCCGCGCATGACTCGGGGCCATGATGGATCAACTCATCCTTTCATGTAGGGCTCTTTCATCCCCTACTCTATGCCGGTTTATCCCGGCGTTTTCACTACGTCCCCCTAGCGTTTTGAACCCTGGCTCTTCTATTGCTACTGCCCTATCCAAACCTGTTCTCTTTCCTTTAAGTCGGTAAATAAATTTCTCCCGAATTCCAAATTCTCAGTGTAATCAGGATTGAGAAAATAAGTGAACCTTATCAAAGCCGTTTTCGATTCTCTTGGGTCGAACTTGATATCGCCTTGAATCTTGCCATATATGGCGCGTACCAGTTTGCCATCCTTCTCCTCAGATCGAACACGGAATTCATAGTTAGTGAGTGGTTGTCAATAAATAAAGGTATCAAGTGAGGCGTAGTGTTGCTGGGTGAATTGTGTAATTCCAGTCACCATGAAACGTGTTCCGTTTCAGATTCACTCGATTAAATTCCTCATCGGTAACCTTCCGACCTGTCGGGTATTTTCGGCGGTCCAGACGGCAAGTTACCTGAAGCCCATTGACGGTTGTCGTGAGAGCTATCAAATTTACAATTGTCTCATAATCCCGAAGTGGTTCACCACGCCAATTCGAAGAGATGAACGAAAACAACCTATGCTCAACCTTGTTCCACTTGCTGGTGCCAGGCGGAAAATGACAGACGGAAATAGAAAGACCCGATTCATCCGCCAACTTTTGCAACTCCAATTTCCAGAGCCGCAATCGTGAACCGTTGCTACCACCGCCATCCGCCGTAATGAGTAACCTCTGCGCATCCGAATACAACACTCTGCCTTCGCTACGCCACCACCCTCGTATTGAGGCTACCGCGAAAGCCCCTGTGCCATGATCCGTTCCCACGTTCACAAATCCACTGTTGCGCGCAAGATCGTAAATACCATACGGATATGCGCGGGAAATCTCGGGAGAAGGAAAATCGTGCCCGTTTACCTTGACCGGTTTCTTTGAGGGAAGCCATTGTTTGCCGCTATTTTCGCAGTTCCCAAGCAGTTCCTTCTTTTTGGTGTCCACTGATATTACCGGCATCCCGGTCGCCAAAGCCCGTTTCACCTGTGTGTTGATGTGGCGAAATTGCGCGTCTCGGTCGGGATGATCCTCGCCTTCCTCAGTCTTGCGGTTGCTTTGTAGGCTGTAATTTTGATCGCGCAGAAGTTGCGCCACTTTCTCATGACTGACCGGATGTTTCTTCCAAGTTAATTGTGCGGCCAGCGTCCGTGTGCTTTTGCATATCCAGCGCAAGGGGGATTCGGGATCTCCCCGCGATTCTGGCTCAATCAGATTTTCCAGCGAAGCAAGAAGCTCAGGGTCGAGCTCGGTGATTTTCTTACGACCAGCTCCTAATTGGCGAATACGTCCAGGCATCGCGTTTCCCTTGGATATCTCGCGTATCCCCTTTGCTATAGCTTTTCGCGAAAGCCCACTGGCTCGGCTAATCCGAGAAACACCTCCGTACCCCAAGAATCGCGCTTCGCTGGCGGCCATGAGCCGTCGACTCCGCTCATCAAGCAGTGACCATACATCTGCAAACTTTCTCCGAAGCGAAACCGCATCTTTATTCATGCCAACAGTATATCACTTCCGCATAAAGTTGCTACCTTTATTTATTGACGACGTCTAAGTACATGAAAAGAGAAGCGAAAATTAATTCGTTTTCATTGCGTTCATTGCTACCTTTTCTGTTGACATTATTTGGGCGATCATGGTATATTCCGCACGAAGCAATTGATAATGATTATCAAAGTCAAATGTGGCCATCACGGATGACCTGGATCGTATGCGGAAGCGCTATCAGGCAACAGAAAGGAGGTTTTCATGAGCAGAGAAGAGGCAGCTACTATCTACCTGGACAACCTGTTGGGGTTCCACGGCGGGTACATCAGGTTTCAGGAGGCGGAGCTGACCCTTTCCGAAGATGAGAAGCAGGAGCTCCAATGCGCGGTATCGGGGACGAAATGGACTGTTCAGTAACGTCCAAACGGAAATATATTTTTACCATCGTGATGAAAATGAATATCATAATCGAAAAGGAGAGCGTGATGAAGAAAATTGTGTGTGGGCTGTTAGTTGGAGCTTTTTTTCTGGTCCGGTTCCCCGGGATCGCCCTGGCGGACCAGCGGAGTTACGTATGGACCTACGAGTATCTTACGCTGTCAAAGGACCATGCGGAATTGGAATATTACCAGACCGC
>JANPMZ010000055.1:0-3656 GCA_031427195.1 Nitrospirota bacterium | reverse complement strand
GATCTGGGCTTCCAGCGCTTCGATCTCATCAGCTTCCTTCTGGAAGAACTCCGCTATCAGGTATTCATCGGGAATCAGGCTGTGGTGCCAGCCGATGGAGATGATGGTCTTGAGGTCAAAGCGGATCTGCTGCCACCAGTTCACAAACACTCCTGCGCTCTTGAATTCATCGAGTACGTTCAAGGGGATGAGCTTGGTCTTGAGCGTGGTCAAAAGCTCATGCCGCACCTCGGGCATCTTCTTGCCGTCACGAAGCTGGGCAAAATCATTCCGGGCAACATTCCACCAGGCTTCCAAAACATCGTGGTGGCTGGTTAAGGTCTGCTGGAGCGCGGGGTTTGCTTCCAGAGTCGTCTTGATCGCGGGCTTGGCCTCGATTCCTTCATTGAAAGCAAAGTAGCCGGTCCGCTCTGGCTTAAAGAGCGTTTCTGGCTTTATCCCGAAGCGGCTGAAATCATCCTTCCGCGCAATGACCTCTGCCTCGGGGATACCGCCGATCAAGTGGGCCTGCACATCCTCGGGTTCCGGATCAGGCGTGTTGTCCACATAACGCCGGATGTTCAGGTTATATTCATGCTTCTTGACGATCTCATCCTTGCTTACCAGGCGGCTGTATTTGGGAATCTCCCGCTTGTGGGTAAAGACAAAGTCCATCTTCTCGATATCCTCGGGCCGGAGCGTGTTCTGCGCCTTGCCTTCAGCATATTCCCGGTCGGCATTGATGAACAGCACCTTGTCCTTCATCTCGTCGGGCTTGTTCTTGTTGCACACGATCACGCAGGCGGGGATGCCGGTGCCGTAGAACAGGCCAGGTGGCAGGCTTATGATTGCCTCGATCACGTCGTCATTGATAAAGATCTCGCGGATCAGCTTTTCCTTGCCTCCGCGAAACAGCACGCCGTGGGGCATGATGGTCGCCATGTGGCCGCGGGTCTTGAGGCTGGCGAGCATGTGCTGAACGAACATCAGGTCCGCCTTCTTGCCGGTCTCGGGGCACCATTCGCGGAAGCGGGTGGGGAATTTCAGCGTGGCGCGGGAGTAGTTCTGCGAGAAAGGCGGATTGGCGAGCACGCGGTCGAACTTTCGCACCTGGCCGTTTTCGAGGATCAGCGGGTCCTCCAGGGTGTCCCCGTTCTCGATGGTGAAGCGGTTGATGTTGTGGAGGATCATGTTCATGTTGCAGATGGACCAGACCGTGCCGTTCGAGTCCTGGCCGAACAGGGCGAGATCGTTCGGGTCCTGGCCCTGCTCTTCCACATACTGATGCGCCTGGATCAGGAAGCCGCCGGAACCGCAGGTCGGGTCGTAGATCTCGTTGCCTGCCTCGGGTTTGGTGAGCTGCACGAGCAAACGGACCACTTCAGCAGGCGTGTAGAACTCGCCGCCTTTTTTGCCTGCGCTGTCGGCAAAGTACTTGATCAGGTATTCATAGGCCGCGCCCAGGAGGTCGGGGAATTCGAAATTGTCATTCACCAGCACGAACCGGGGCTGGTTGAAGTGATCGAGCAGGTCCTTCCACTTCTGGTCAGGAATCTTGGTCTTGCCTTTGACTGCGTTGAAGTCGATGTTATTCTTGAGCACGCCGGCCAAGGCGTCGTTCTCCTCTTCCACGGCGGCAATAGCTTTGTTCAGCATGTTGCCGATGTCGTGTTTCAGGTCCTTTAATGCCGGGACCGTGTCCCCCTTCTCATCGATCCAGGTCTCATGCCACCGGGCGCGAACAGGAACGAAAAAAGTCTCGCCAAAGGAGGTCTTGTCTTCCAGCAGTTCCTTAATAAGCTTGGGCTGGTCTTTGAGATGAACGAAGTCTTTCTTGCGCAGTTGCTCGCGCTTGCGGTCGAATTCATCGGACAGCCGCTTCAGGAACAGCATGCCGAAGATGAATTCCTTGAACTCCGAGGCATCCATCTTCCCGCGCAGGATGTCTGCGGATTTAAAGAGGAAGGATTCAAGCTGGGAGAGGGTGATCTTTTCGCTGGTCAAAATTAGGTCCTTTTTACAAAAGCTAGATAAATCGTTCGATCTGTTCCCGGGCTATGTCTTCGGGCCAAGGGGCAAGACGCCTTTCGTAAAAGAAGATTGCTGTTGCGCAAGATGAATCGTGATGTGTGCGTATAGGCGAGGGTTCTGCTGCTAATGTAGTATTAAACCGCTGACATGTCAAAGACATTCACGAAACTTATCTGGCCGTCACCGGTGCAATTGCGCAACCCTTATCCAATTGCCTCTATCCTTTTCTCTCTTTTTCCATGATTCCTTCAATGTCATGCAAAAGCTTTTTTGTCTCGGTTACATACTGCGATTGCACATCCTTTCATTCAAATGGCCCAACAAACCTTCACCAGAACGGCACAAGCCTCGGCACCCGCTCCCGATACTCCCGGTACTGGTCACCAAAGGTCCTGATGAACCGGCGCTCTTCGATGAACGATCCGAATAGGAAGTAGAGATCTGCCAGAATGGTGATGGTCAAACCGTTCACCGTGATGTAGGGTACAGGAACAGAAGAACGCAACGAGTGTGAGATGATGTACTCCTGTCTCCTGTCTCCTGACTACTGTCTACTGCCTCCCACCAACATCTCCGCCGCTGCCTGCTGGATCTCGTCCATACGGTCATAGGCGGCGATACAGAGATCGGCGTTCTTGAATTGTTCAAGGATATAAGGGCTGTCAAACGAAATGACCACGGACCGTTTCTTTGCCGTCTGTGCTGCGGCGATGATCTGCGATGCCATGGCCCGGAGCTTCGGCGAAATGCCCGAGCGTCCTTTGGAAGCCGATATCTTTGAGAAGATCGGGAGCACGACCCAGTCAGCTGCCGCGAGCTGTTCGGCGAGGTGCGACTGCTGCAATTCCATATCAGGCGTGAGCACGGTCCCGCTGAACGTACCGAGCTTTATCTGGAGCGCGCGGAGAAAGGCGTCTCCCCTGCCTTCGGCATCGTCATCGAGCATGAAGCAGGCTGCACTGTCGCTGCCGAGCGGCAGGATCTTTTTGTCCCCGGAAGCTATCTGCAGCGCCCTCCGGCTCAATTCACGCGCAAGGCCGCGGTGCTTTTCGTAATCAATCTCCGGGGTCTTTGGTGCACCAGGATCGAAAAGCCCGAGCCGCATCTTGGCAGCGTGGATCCTGCCGACCGATTCCTCGATCCTGGTCCTGGTCAGCCTGCCCTGTTCAACAGCCGCAGCCACTGCATTGATGGTCACGCGCGCGTCAATAGGATGGAGGAGAATGTCCATGCCTGCCGCCACGGCCCGGACCGCGATCTCTTCCTGGGAATAGGCCTTGGCCAAAGCCCCCATATCAAGCGCATCGGACACGATCAATCCGTCGAAGGCCATGCCCTCGCGAAGTAGCGCGGTGATCGTCTTTTTCGAGAACGTCGTGGGGTTTTCCGCGTCCAGCGCCGGAACGAGAAGATGCGCCACCATAATGACGCCGACGCCGTCCTTCACCGCCTCGCGGAACGGCGGCAGTTCCACGCTGTTCAGCCGCGCCCGGTCCGCTTTGATCACGGGCAGCACGGAATGGGAGTCCTGGTCCGTGTCGCCGTGGCCGGGAAAATGCTTGGCGCAGGCCAGAAGATCGAGTTTGCCATTTTGATTTGACCGTTGCAGACCGGTGATATAGCGCGAACCGAACCACGCAACGACC
>JANPMZ010000054.1:0-8500 GCA_031427195.1 Nitrospirota bacterium | reverse complement strand
CGCGGATTGCCGCATACTGAATCTTTAGATCAACCATGGGTACTGACATGTGTGCTGACTCCTCTCTATCCTGTTGGAACGAAGCCGGTAATACCCTGCTCGATGCTCCGGGTAATGATCTGCGCCAGGGCAAGCGCCCTTTTTCCTTCGAGGCCTGAAACAAGCGGACGCCTATTCTGTTCCACGCACGTGATAAAATCCCTGATCTCTTCGAGCAGCGTGTCGCGCCGTTCCAGGGAAATATCCTCGGTTGCAAGCTCAAGTGCCGCACCATCCTTGCGGAATGATCGCTGGGCCTTCTGGGTCTGGAAGTCCGCGGTATAGATGCTGTTGTTGTCAAATACGCGAAGCAGCCGCTTCTTCTCCCCGGACACCCTGCTGGCGACAACATCGGCCACACAGCCGTTCGCGAACAGAATCCGTGCCGAGGCGATATCGAGCTCTTTCGTGATGACCGAAGCGCCTGCGGCGCTCACCTCGCGCACCTCCGCATTGACAAGGTCCATGACAATGTCAAGGTCATGGATCATCAGGTCAAGGACCACGTTCACATCGGTACACCGCACGGTAAACGGCGCCGCCCGCTCCGCAGTGATGTATTGCGGAGCTTTCAAGAGGGGCTTGATCACGGTCATTGCCGGGCTGAACCGCTCGATGTGCCCTATCTGCAAGACGCAGCTTTTTTCTTTTGCCAGCCTGATCAGCTCATCGGCCTGCTCCAGCGTCACCGTGATCGGCTTTTCAAGCAGAACATGGACCCCCTGCGCGAGAAATTGTTTTGCCACCCGGTGGTGCAGGATGGTGGGTACCACAATGCTGACCACGTCCACGTTGCCAAGAAGGTCCGCAGGATCGGAAAATGAGCGGGTGTTGAGCTTCTGCGCGATTTGAGCTGCCCGTGCCGGGTCGGCATCGACCACTCCAGCCAGTTCCACCTGGGGCAGTGATGCATACTTCTCCGCATGGAACTGTCCCAGATATCCAACGCCGATGACACCGGCCCGCAGCTTCTTCATATGACTCCCTGCTCGTTTTGTACTGCTATGATCGATATCCCCGCCCGGTCGGCTGCCTGGAGCAGTGTTTCCCGGTCAAGGATGATGGTTTTGCCTGCTTCGATGGCAAGGCAGACTGCTTTCACTTGTGCCATGGAAGCGATGGTCTGCGGGCCGATGGCCGGCAGATCGAACCGGAGGTCCTGGTGGGGCTTGCACACCTTGATCACCACGGCGCCGTTTCCGCAGAGCAGTCCGCCTCGTTTGATGGCCTCGTCAGTCCCTTCAATGGCTTCAACGGCAAGCACTGCCTGGTCTTTGACCACGACTGTCTGTCCGATATCCAGTTTGCCGATCTCTTTGGCCATCTGCCAGCCGAACTCTATATCGAGCTTCTCGTCCTTTGAAGGCTTCCGTTTTGTTAAAACGCCGGGCGTTGCCAGAAGATTGTCGAGATAAAGGGTCGATTCACGGACCGTGATCCCTTCGGACTCCAGTTCTGTTGCCACCGCCCGGAGCATCGAGTCGTCCTTTTTGTGGATCATGCGGGCGAGAAAGGCCATGCCGCGCAAATCAGGAAGGGCGCCGCTGAACAGATGGGTTTTTTTTATCCCGCCTGCCATAAGCACATCATGTACGTCATGGTCCTTGAAGACCTTGATCAGCTTGCCGAGCTGCCCGACCTTGATCCAGGAAATGCTGTCCACCCATTGCGCAAGCTCCGGCAGGGTCTCGCCCTCATGCGCAACAGCGATAACCTCAAGCCCCTTCTGCTTCGCAGCCCGGGCAAAGGCCAACGGGAACGAACCGTTCCCCGCTATTAAACCAATCTTATCCATAAGTTGTTGCCTACAGTCTCCTGTCTACAGTCTCCTGTCTCCAGTCTCCTGCCTCCTGCTTCTACCTCGTCACGCCGCGTTTTGAGTGGCGCATGAAGTCGACGAAATAATTCACTTCCTTCGAGTCAGGGAAGTCCTGCAGCGCCTTCGTGAATGCTTCCTGCTGCGTCAGGCCGGACCGGAAAATTATTTTATAGGCCTTTTTTAGGTTATTGATCACCTCGTCGCTGAAACCTTTTCGCTTAAGGCCGATAGTGTTCAGTCCGTAGAGCTGCGCACGGTTGCCGGTAGCGTTGACATAAGGCGGCACATCAAGCACGATGGCGGACTGGCCGCCGATCATGGAGTATGCGCCTACCCGGACGAACTGATGGATGCCGACGATCGCCCCGAGAAGAGCGTAATCCTCGACAATGACATGCCCGCCAAAGGCGGCGTTGTTGGCCATGATGATATTGTTCCCCAGTTTGCAGTCATGGGCCACATGAATATAGGACATCAGAAAATTTCGATTGCCGATCTCGGTTTTCCGGTCCGCCTTGGTCGTGGCGCGATGCACGGTCGCATATTCGCGGATGACATTGTCATCGCCGATGATCACATAGGTTTCTTCCTGGACCTTATACCCGATATCCTGCGGAGGCGTGCCGATGCTGGTGAATGCGTGGATATGGTTCCGTTCCCCGATCGTGGTCCATCCCTCGATCAATGCATGGGAGCCGACCTTCGTGTCCCTGCCGATGCTGACGTGTTCGCCAATGACCGTGTAAGGACCGATCTCAACGCCCTCGGCAATTCTGGCATGGGGATGCACTATGGCTGTTTGATGAATACTCACTGCTCTCTCCTAAAATTGTTCAGTACGATTACTTGTCTACGACCATGGCCATCATCTCAGCTTCGGCCACAACAACAGCGCCCACCCTGGCAACACCCTTGAAGCAGTGTATGTTGCCGCGGGTCTTGGTAATGTCCAGTTCGAACCGTACCTGGTCTCCCGGAACGACGGGCTTGCGGAATTTTGCCTTGTCAATACCCATGAAATAGAGGACCTTCTTTTCTGGTTCAGAATCCGACATGAGCGCCAGTACGCCGGCCGTCTGTGCCATGGCCTCAATGAGCAGTACACCGGGCATGATCGGATGGCCGGGGAAATGTCCCTGGAAAAAAGGTTCGTTGATGGTCACATTTTTAATGCCGATGATGCGTTTGGCTGATTCCCACTCAAGTATTTTATCGATCAAGAGAAATGGATACCGGTGTGGCAAGAGGCCCATGATCTTGTTGATATCAAGCACCTGTTCCGCCATATGTTCTCCCCCTATTTTTCCGAAATTTTTGATTTTAATTCCTGAACTTGTTTTTCCAGACTTGCGATGAGCTTCTTCATCTCCGGCAGTTTGGGCAGGATTGCCTGCACCTTGAGCCAATCCCGGATCGGCATGGCATAAAAGCCGGCGATGACCGCGCCCGGCTCTACGTTTTGGGTGATGACCGCTTTGCCTCCTGCCATCACACGGTCACCGACCGTCGTATGGTCCTTCACTCCGACCTGACCGCCGAACACGACATAGCTGCCGATGGTCGTGCTTCCGGCGATCCCCACCTGGCCTGCGATAAGACAGTGCTCGCCGATCGTGACGTTGTGGGCCACATGCACCTGATTGTCGAGCTTGGTGCCTTTCCGTATCAGCGTGTTCCCCAGGGTGGCACGGTCTATGGTGCAGTTCCCGCCGAGCTCAACGTCATCTTCGATAACGACCCCGCCGACCTGGGGGATCTTATGGTGCCGACCGCCTTCGGTCACAAAACCGAAACCATCGCTGCCGAGCACGGTGCCTGCATGAATAATGACCCGTTTGCCGATCGTCACCCGGTCCCCGACGCTGACCTGTGAATGGATCACGGAGTCGTCATCAACGACAGAACCTTTTCCCACGAACACTCCCGGATGGAGCGTAACGCGATCGCCGATCCTCGCGCCGTCAGCAACAGTCACAAAGGAATGGATCGACGGGTCTTTGCCGATAAGAACGTCCTTGCCGATAGCGGCCTTTTCGCTGATACCGGCGGAGATGTAGGGCGGAACGTAAAACAGCGTGAGCGCCTGCGCAAAAGCGAGTTTGGGGTTCTTGACCCGCAGGACCGGCATCGGGACCGCGGGCGTATCAAGCGGCACGAATGCCGCCGTTGCCCGGGACCGGGCAAGATCCTTGAGATACTGCGCTCCCGAAATAAAGGTGACGCATCCGGGCGTTGCCTCAAGAAGACCGGCAACGGCCGTGATCTCAAGGTCATCGGGACCATCCAGCCGCGCTTTTACGGCAAGGGCCAGGTCTTTCAGTTTCATGGTCGATCCCCGTGCAGCAGTTCTGATGGCCGGTTATTTCTTCGCGTCTTCTCTTTTGTCCATGTCAACAATGA
The DNA here is from genome assembly GCA_031427195.1 of Nitrospirota bacterium. Lineage (GTDB taxonomy): Bacteria > Nitrospirota > UBA9217 > UBA9217 > UBA9217 > GWC2-56-14. The sequence continues at coordinate 4,242 of JANPMZ010000054.1, read as the reverse complement.
CCTTGTCGGTCATGTCCAGCCCTTCGTCGGAATAGAGGACCACCGGTGTCGGCGGAACGCCGGCCTGAGGCGCAACATCGATGATCTTATTGAGCACCAGCTCGATCTTGTCCTTTTTGGCAAGGTCTTTCACCGCAAGCATCATATCCTGATTGAAGCTTTTGAACAGCTCTTCCTGCTTTTTGCCGATCTCGTTGCTGAACTCGTTCTGTTTCTTTTTAAAGTCGTTGTATTTTTTGTTGATGGACTCTTCGATCTCCTGCTGCGCCTTCTCGTTCAGGGTCTTTCCCTGCTTTTGCTTCATGAAGTTCTCCTGCAGTTTCTGCAGTTCATCCGCGTCCAGATCAAGGATCTTCTTGCGACTTTCATAATATTCCTTGATGATCCCCTGGTATTTCTTGCCAAGCCTCGTTTTGTCAAAAACGGTCTGGGTATCGACAATGGCAACCTTGGCTGCCGCCATCGCGCTGGTGGCCACAAGGCCGAGCATGAGAACCATCATTACTATTTTTTTCATTGTACTGTCTCCCCTCTGTGATTAAAGTATAAATCCTGGAGCATCCGCTCCGTCCGCGTTCACGTTATCAGAACTGCGAGCCGATATTAAATTCGAACTGGCTTGCCTGGTCTTTGCCCGGTTTTTCATTTACGATATAGCCCCATTCGAACCGCAACGGTCCCAGGGGAGAAAGCCAGTAGAAGCCCCAACCCGTCGAATGTCGAAGTTCCCGATAACTGATCTGCTCGCGATCGTTGAAGGCCCTCCCGATGTCATAGAATAATAATCCCTTGAGCCGCGCTGCCGGAACAATGGGAAAGGTATATTCGAGGTTGAATATCAGCTCTTTGTTGCCGCCGATGCGGTCATTGCTGACAGGATCGAGGGGGCCCACCGTTCCATACCTGAAGCCGCGGACGGTGCCGGAACCGCCGACATAGAACCGTTCACCAAGCGGCAGGGGCTTGTCATCGAGCGAACTCGCCCAGCCCAGCCTGCCCCGGGTCATGAAGACCGTGTCCCAGAAGAGCGGAAAATACCAGGCAACATCACCCACGGATTTGATAAAGTGAGTATCCCCGCCCAGCGTTCCGCCGGCGTACTGCACAAAGACGGAATGGCGCGATCCTGTTTTTGGATCAAGATAAAAGTCTCGGGAGTCCCAGGACAGGCCTGCCGTGACCGCGCTGGTTGCAATGGTCGGACCATAGATGGCCATTTGCCGCAAAAGCTGTGTCGGAAGCGTGGTCGTGGTGGTTTTGGAAATGATGGACTGATCATACCCGTATTTGACGGAGCCGGAGAAATACTCATTAAAACTTTTCCCCACACCCAGGCCGATGCCTTTTGTGTCAAGAGTATAGCCGTCATACACCTGGTCCTGTTTATAGAGATCCACTTTGCCCCATACCGGTTCGTCAAAGAGATAGGGTTCCGAAAAGCTCAGCATGAACAGTTGGCGAGTGCTGCCCCACTGGGTCTTGAACTTGAGCAACTGGCCCCGCCCACCCAGGTTGCCCTGGGTGATCTCTGCAATGCCGACCAGGTTGTCCACGGAGCTGTATCCCCCGCCGATGCTCATGGTCCCGGTCATCTTCTCTTTCACCTTGACGTTCAGGTCCATCAGCTCTTCGCCGCGCTGTCGGCGTTCGGGAACAATGTCAACGGTTTCAAAAAACCCGAGATTGTTGATCCGCTCATAGCTTCGCTTGAGCGATTTTTTACTGTACAGGTCGCCCTCATCGAGGCGCATCTCCCGGCGGACCACCTTGTCGCGGGTTTTGCTGTTTCCCGTGATGTCGATCCTGCCGATGCGCACTTCGCCGCCTTCCTGGATTTCCATGTTGATATCGACCGATCTGGCGTCGGGATTGATGTTAAACTGCGGGACCACGCTGGCAAAGGGACGGGCAATACCGTCATAGCGGTCCATGATCCTGCCGACATCCTGCCTGAGGCCGTCCCTGCTGAAGATATCGCCATATTTCAGTTTTACTTCTTTTTCGAGTTCGCTGTCGCTGAGCGTCGTGTTGCCCTTGAACGTGATCAAACCGATGTGGAACTGGTCCCCTTCCCGGACCTTGATACTGACGACCAGCTCGTCCTTCCGGGTAATCGTCGTTGTTTGCGAGGAGAACCAGCTGACTCGTTCCAGATAGGTCTTTGACTCAATGACCGGCCCATCCACCTGTACCTGGATGTAGCCTTTATTAAAATACAGGTTCCTGATCGTTTCCATGTCCTCATTCAGTTCATCCATGCGCAAGGTGCCGCTTCGGCCAAGGAACGAAAAGAACCAGTGCTCCTGTGTCTTTAAAACGTCTTTGATCTCGTCGGACGAAATAGCCTTATTGCCCGAAATGCGGACCTCCTGGAGCGTTACCTTATTTCCTTCCTCAATATAGAAAACAACATTGCGGTCGCCGCCGCGAAGCTCGGTAACGACCGGCACGACCACGGCTTCATAATAGCCTGCGTCCTGGTATTTCAAACGGATCTTTTCAGCGTTCTCCTGCAGAAGCTGCGCATTGAATGCGGTCCTCGGCAGCAGGGTCACCGCTTCCTTGAGCTTGTCCGTGGTAAGCTCTTCATTGCCTTCGTAGCTGATGTCGCGGATCAACGGTTTTTCCCTGATCTGGAAAATGATCTTCAGCCCGTTTTCAAAACCCTCGGTCTTGACCTGCACATCCTCAAAATGACCAAGTTGATACAAAATCCTGATATCTTCTCTGACCTGGGATGGAGAAAAGGTATCGCCCTCTTTTGTTTTTATCTTGGCGAGGACCGTAGCCGTTTCTATTCGCCGGTTCCCCTGGACCTCAATAAGGGTGACTCTGGCGGATTCCGCGGCATGAAGCGGCACTGCTGTAAGCGAGAAAATAAGTAGGCCGACTGCCATGGCCGCAAGCTGTTTAAACACGTGTTCGAGACCCCCATTGTTCCCAATAATAACGCGCTACTATAGCATTAAGGTCTTACGGTGTAAACAAAAATTTAACGAGCAAGCCTTCCCAGGACCTCATTGGAGAGCAGCATCCCGCGGTCGGTCAGGAACAAACGACCGGCTTCGTTTTGAAGCAAACCCGTATCGATCATCGGCGCCGCCTGCGCCAACAGGCGGTCCCGCAGCAGGGGTCCAAACTCGCCTGCAATGCGCTCGAGTTCGATACCGCTCCTGGTCCGGAGGCCCAGCATCACGGTTTCGAGCGCAGCCTCGGCCAGGCCGATTATTTCATCCTCCGCGGTGAGCGGAAAACCGCTCTGCAAACCTGTGCAGTAAGACTTCAGGTCGGGAACAGAATGCGTTCGTCGTGCGGCGATAAACGACCATGCCCCCGGACCGAGTCCCAGATATTCACCACGGCGCCAATAGTTCAGGTTGTGACGGCACTCAAATCCCGGTTGTGCAAAATTTGATATCTCATAGTGAATAAAGCCGGCAGCGGTCAGTCGTGCAACGCCTGCATCATAGAGTTCCGCAACAGCATCGTCATCAGGCATTTGAAACGATCCGGAAGCCGCCTTCTGCTGGAAGTCCGATCCTTCATCCAGGGAAAGACTGTAGGCGGAAACATGGTCGGGACGGAGCAAAAGGGCACGGTCCAGCGTCCGGCTCCAGTCATCCATGGTCTGGCCGGGAATACCAAAGATCAGATCGATCCCGATGTTCTCGAATCCGCAGCGCCGGGCGCTTTGAAAAACCTCCTGCGCCTGCGCTGCATGGTGAGGCCTGCCGAGTGTTGCGAGCAGCCGGTCTGAGAACGATTGCACACCGATGCTCAGCCGGTTCACGCCGCTCTTGCGCAAGGCCGGAAAAAGAGGTCCCGAGCCTGACTGGGGATTTGCCTCGACCGTTACCTCGGCATCCGGAGCTATATTGAAGTGCGACCGGATGATGCTGATCATGGCCGTCAGTTGATCGGAAGAGAGGACCGTCGGTGTACCGCCGCCCATATAGAGGGATCCGAATTCCCGTTCGGAAAAGGTCCCGGCTCTGCCGGCTGCCTCGAGACGCAAGGCCTCAATAAAAAGATCAGCCTTCTGTGCTGTATAAGGTGTTGAATAAAAACCACAGTAAAAACATTTTTTAACACAGAACGGTATATGGATATAGAGCGATAACATATTGATTTATCGGCTTTCGGTAGAACGATCATATCCCTGCGCATTCGTTTCGCAGGATATATGCAACCAATATGCCACTACTTCGAGGAAGGTCCCAGGGGGAGGGTCGTTGCAAGGGC
>JANPMZ010000053.1:0-7544 GCA_031427195.1 Nitrospirota bacterium | reverse complement strand
CGCTCGAATCCCAGCCGGTTCCTGTTTGCCGATCCGGCGATGGTCACGACAGCCTGTCCCTTCTGGTCCTGAATGCGCACCCAGAGCTTCCGGTGCGAACCAAAGAAGGCGATGAACGGCCCGATGCACAACATGATGAACCCCGTATACACGACCCATACCCCGGGGTCCTTGGTGACCTGCAGCCCCGTATAACGGGTACCGAAATAGTGGACATAGCTGATGATATAGTCCTCGGGCATATAAGGCGCACCCTTGTCCGTTTTCATGACATAGGTTTTGTAGACCGTGCGGTTGTTGTTCAGAATCTCAAGTTCCACCGTCGGATTGATATACTCGTTATTATCGGTGCGGTAAAACTGCACCTCGCCCGTGTTGGGGTTTCTCATGCCAAAGGGCGCAAAGCTGACCGCCTTAATGGTCCTTTTGATGGAGGGCACATACACGGCCTGCCCCGCTCCAATGTATACCGTGTCTCCTGGTTCTATGCTGTTCTTGGGTCGGATGCTCAACTGGACCGTGCCAGGAGCGTCGGGCATGGGCCCGTAGCTGGATTGGTAAAAGGTGATGCCCCGGTGCTTAAGCGGGTCGTTCACCCGGATGCGCTTATCAAGGACCTTCTCTTTATCCAGGTTATAGACGGTGAGCATGCTGTGGTATTCCGAGGCCATGCCCGTGGGACCCTGGGCGCCCTGATAGTAATCAACATCAAATTTGTTGCACTGCACATAATACCCCAAGGGCATGGCAGGCGCCCCGCCATCAGAACTGTAGATCACCTGGCTTTTGGCAATGCCGAGAGCTGCCATGATCTGGTCCCACATGGGTTCGTTCCTGAGATAGACCCTGTCGGAAGCTTGCCCCTCGGGAAGATTCAAAAACGCCTTGAACCCGAAGAATGCGCCGGTCAAGGCGCCGATAAATATGAGGATAATGCTGACGTGCGTGACATAGACGCCAAGCCTGCTGTAGACGCCCTTCTGCGCCGCCAGTTGGAAGAGCCCGGCGCTCCGCGTCTCGAGCGGCCGGAACCCATGGGCTTTGAACACCTGGAGGGCGCGCTCCCCGGCCTTTTCCATCCCGCCTTTCAAGGTGAGCTCTTTCTTGAGCTGCAAGGCCTTGAGGCCTTCGTCATCGATGGGCTTCAGCGGCGCAGTTATGGTCTTTAAGGTATGCGGAAAGCGTTCGAGCGTGCAGACCGTCAGGTTTGCCGTAAGAAGGAAGAGGAGTAGAACGAACCACCACGTGTGGTACATGTCGAAGAAACCGAGAAACTCAAAAATATCTACTGTGGCCTGGCTGTACTCTTGAAGGTATTTTTCCGGGGCCTCGTTCTGCTGTATCACCGTGCCGATGACCGACACGATCGCAAGGATAATGAGCAGAATGACAGCCAGCTTCACGGACGAGAAGAACTTCCAGACCTTCTCCGCAACAATTTCAACAATTCCTTTTTGTCGTTCCAATGCTACCTCCTACGGCAAGAAAAATGTTCATATAATTTAACATAACGATTATATGCTGTCAAGGAATTTACCGTTCCGAAAACGCACTGTTTCAAGTGCAGGTCCTCGCGGTACGCTTATGGATAGCATCTGTTCGTGCCGGATCCACTGCGTTCCGCCGCTGCAGCTATTTTTTGGCCTTTGCCGGGACCACCAGCACCTTGCAGGGTGCGTGCCCGATTACCCGTGAGACGACACTGCCCATCATGAGCCGGGTAAGGCCGGTGCGCCCGTGGCTGCCCATAATGATCATTTTGACCTTCCGTTTGGCGGCTTCGGAAACAATATCCTTGTGCGGTTCATCGCCAAGATGCAGGATGGTCTCGCATTTGACCCCCTCCTTGGCGGCCTTCGCCTGGATCCCTTCGAGATACCGTCTCATGTCCTTTTCAAGCTTATCAGCGGCCTGAGCATCCCAGAGATCGATATCGGCATTGACCTCGATCACCAGCAGAACATACAAGGTGCTTGAACAGGCACGGGCGAGCATGATCGCCTCCTGGACCGCCGCCTTGCTGAACAGGGAGCCGTCAGTTGCAACGAGCAGCTTCTCAAAACCCGGTGTAACGCATACGTGTTTGGCCATTGGTCTCTCCTTTATGTTGAACAGAGTATGAGGTGTTGTTTCGTAACGGTCACAACAAAGTGGCTGCCAGTTCCGCAAGCTCTGAACGCTCACCCTTCACCAGCGTGATATGACCGGCAATGGGTTCTTCCTTGAACCGATCGACCACGTAGGTGAGCCCGTTGCTCGATGAATCGATGTACGGATTGTCGATCTGGTAGGGATCGCCGGTCAGCACGACCTTGGTCCCCTCGCCGGCGCGCGTAATGATCGTTTTGATTTCGTGCGGCGTCAGGTTTTGGGCTTCGTCCACGATCAGGTACTGGTTCGGCATGCTCCGGCCGCGAATGTAGGTGAGTGGTTCGACCTCGATCATGCCGAGATCGAAAAGGCTCTGCAGGTCTTTCTTTCCTTTTACCCGTCCGGGCCCGCCTGAGGAACCGACGAGGAAATCGAGGTTGTCGCGAATGGGCTGCATCCAGGGCCGCAGTTTCTCATCGATATCGCCGGGCAGGAAACCGATGTCCTTGCCCATGGGAAACACGGGGCGCGACACGACCAGCCGCTGGAACGATCGCACCTCGATGGTCTTTTCAAGTCCCGCGGCAAGAGCGAGCAGTGTTTTCCCGGTACCCGCCCTGCCTACCAGCGTCACCAGGCGGATATCGTCGTTGAGCAGCAGGTCGAGGGCGAACTGCTGCTGTTTGTTCTTTGCCGTGATGCCCCAGACGCCGTGCTTTGTCGCAGCGATCGGGACAAAAGCGTTCTTTTGTTTGCTGTACCGCGCCAGCGCCGTCTGCGACTCGTTGGCGCTGTTCTTCAGCAGCACGAACTGGTTCGGCAGAGGCTTCGGGTCAGCAGGCTGCATTTCTCCATTGGTGTAAAAATCGTCGATCGCACCCGGAGGGACCAGCAGTTCAGTCTCGCCGGAGTAGAGTTCATCAAGCGTGATCGTGTCCGACTCATAGTCTTCGGCAGTCATGCCAAGCGCATCGGCCTTGATGCGAAGGTTCGTGTCCTTGGTCACGAGGATCACCGGCAGGTTATCATGCTTCAGGTTCAGGGCAGTGGCAAGGATGCGGTTGTCCGCCTTGGCTGCAATGAGTTCGCTCGGCAGACTCTCCGTCGACTGGTGGTTCAGCTCGACGCGCAGGTTCCCTCCGCCCTCGAGCGGCACCCCCTGCGAAAGTTTCCCCTTCATCCGGTATTCGTCAAGGATCCGGGAGACCTGGCGCGCGTTCCTGCCGATCTCGTCAACACCCTTCTTGAACTTGTCAAGCTCCTCGATCACCACAATGGGGATCACCACGTCGTTGTCCTCGAACGAAAAGATCGACCGGGGATCGTGAAGCAGTACGTTGGTGTCCAGAACAAATATTTTCTTCATGTAATTCCTTTCAGGTCCTCTTCTTGAATTTATGCCAGGTGTCCCTGAGCTCTTGTTCTGAAACTGCCCCTTCGCGGACCATCGTCAGTCCCGCAGCGCTGACATCGACAACGGACGACGCTTTCCCTCCCGGTGTTTTGCCGGCGTCGAGGATCAAATCCACCCTATCGCCGAGCATCCCGGCCACGTCCCGGGCCGTCTGCAGATCAGGACCACCGGACCGGTTCGCGCTCGTCCCGGTGATTGCCGTCCCCAGGGCCTCCAGCAAACGGCGCGTCACGGCGCTACCCGGGACCCGGAGGCCGATACGGCCCGTACCCCCGGTCAATTCCTGAAGCACCGAAGGCAGTGCGGGAAAGACCAGGGTCAACGGACCAGGCCAGAAGGCATCCATGAGCGCTTCCGCCTCCGCCGTGGCCTCTGCAGCCCATTCCGGCACCCTGCTGCGGTCGTGCAACAAGAGCAGGATCGGCTGACCAATTGGCCTGCCTTTGATAGCAAAAAGCCTTTTGACCGCTTCGGGGTTTTTCGGGTCGGCACCAAGACCGTAGAACGTATCCGTGGGATAGGCGATGACACCTCCGGATACGATAACGCTCCTGCAGCGCGCGAAGTCCTGTCCCGTGCTGGTGGGGCCGATTTTAATTATCGTTGCCGTCATTTAATACCATTCGTAACTATTCAGCATGGTGCAAAATCCTATCATTCCGGCAGACATTATTGTAGGGGCGTATTGCATACGCCCTGGTGGCAATGGCAACAGCAGCAAGGGCGCAAGCATTGCGCCCCTACGACGAACGTCAATGACCTTGCATCAGCACAATGTCGCCGTTCTCCCGATCCAATGCGCGGGCAACCACCGGGCATTTTACCTTGAACAGAAAGAACAAACGCGGGTCGCGCGTCTGCTCCAGGGTCTCATAATTGGCCTGACCTTTGCTGATGATCATGTCAGCCGATCGGTAGGCGTTCAGAAAACGTTCCGAACAGGACTCCAGCAGCGTACCGATCCCATCATTGCCATTGTCGATGAGCTCGGCATATTCCGTCATCTCCGCCTCGACCGCGTCCTCGCGCGTTGCGTCGTTAATGACGGGCGAGCCTTTGACCGCCACGATCACGGATTTTCCCTGCTCCTGCAGGATCCTCAGCAGCACGCGGTCGAACACGATCTCGCCGGCATTGTCGCACAAATAGAGAATGCGCCCGGCTGTTTCCACCGCATGCCGAAAGGCGTCGAAGGAACCGCGTGAAAGATCAAGCTGAAAGGACTCTTCGATGGAGCGCTGCAGATCGATGGTATCATAGATGCCGAAGTCTATCACGTTTCCGGCAATGGCAGCCCGGACCCCGCCCTCAAGCCGGTCGGGCATACCGGAAGCAAGCTGCGTCAGCTCCGGCAGCAGGTCCAGAGCGATGCGGTTGTACGTTGTCTTGACCTCATGGTAGGGGTCGACGCCGCTCTCCGAGCGCAAGAGCCGATGGATGAGCGTCGAGGTCCGTGCCGGGACCTCATCGAGGGACGCGTTGGCGACGAGCTCACCTGCCCGGCGCGCGATGCCGCGGCCCCGGTCCCCATTGACGCCTGCGTGGTTCAGCGTTCGGGTGATCTGGCCGAAGAAACAGGGCAGACACTCGAGGTCGGTCTTCACGAAGCCGGTTCCTGGCCTGGCGTCGTGCCAACCGTCTTTTTCTTCCAGCGTCTACGGCGCGATTTCTTTTTGGCCGGTGCAGTCCCGGCTGCATCGGGCTCGGTTGGCTCTTTTAGTTCTTTCGGTTCTCTCAGCTCTTTCAGTTCTCTCGGCTCTCTCGGCTCTCTCAGCTCTTTCGATTCTCTCGGCTCTTTCGGCTCCCTTGCTTCTTTCAGTGTCGACTTGACCGTTGAAATGGCGAAAAGCCGCTTCGCTTTTTCTTCCACTTCGCGTTCCATCTCCACTTTGAAGACCTTGATCCGGTTTGCGATCTTTACGTCGCTCGTGGCGATGATCTGCGCTGCAAAGATCCCTGCGTTCTTCGCGCCCGCTTTGCCCAGTGACATGGTGGCTACGGGCACGCCGCCCGGCATCTGTGCCGTGGCCAGGAGCGCATCAAGCCCCTTGAGCGGCGAAGAATCGATCGGCACGCCGATCACCGGCAGCGTCGTGTGCGACGCGATGACCCCTGCCAGATGCGCGGCCCAACCGGCGCCGGCAATGATCACTTTGATCCCGCGCTTCTCAGCGGTCTGGCTGTACTCCATCACTTTTTTGGGTGTCCGGTGCGCCGAAGCGATCGACATCTCATATTCAATGCCGAACTCCTGCAGCATGGCCGCTGCTTCCTGCATGACCGGGAGATCGGAATCACTCCCCATCAAGATCCCTACTACTGGTTTGGCCATAATAACTCCCTTCTTTCATTATCGTCCATTATCGGCATCGTCCAGCCCGTTCTGGCGCTGTCACATATCTTTCTTATCCGACACAAATACGATGTCCACGCCAAAGGTTTCCCTGACCAGGGGCATCAGGGCCTTGACCCCGACGGTCTCGGTCGCATAGTGGCCGGCCACAATGAGGTTCATGCCGTATTCCCTCGCCGCATTGTACACTGCCAAATCGATCTCTCCCACCAGAAAGCTGTGGAGCCCGGCTGTGCAGGCTTCTTTCAGCAGGCTCCCGCCGCCGCCGGAGATGATCCCGATCGACCAGAGGCGTTTGCTCCCGAAGGGAAAGACCCGGCACCGGGTGTCCAGATCGCGGTTCAGGACGGAAACTACGGCATCCAGACTTAGGGACTTGCGGAAGGTCCCTGCGTAACCAATCTTGATGCCGTGGTATTTCCCGAACTTTACCGGGTCCTGCACCCCCAGCAATCGGCAGAGCTGTATATTGTTGCCGTATTCCTCATGCAGATCAAGCGGCAAATGCACGGCATAGAGCGCCAAGTTGTTCTTCCTGAGCCAGTCAGCCCGGTCCTTCGCCAGGTCCCGGTCCTTTTGGGGCTTCCAGGATATGCCATGGTGCACGACAAGCAGTTCGACACCCAGTTTTTTAGCCTTCTCAAAGGTCGACAGGCACCCATCAACGGCAAAACCGACCTTCCTGATCTCCCCGGCTTTGCGCGACCGCACCTGCAGACCGTTCACGGAGGCGTCCTTGATGGACCTGACGCGCAGCGTGCTGTTCAGAAAACGGGAGATGGCGGCTATGGTGGCTTTGCGCACCTTTAGTTCCCCGTCTCGAGCGCCCGCGCGCCAATGTCCTTGCGATAGTGCGCCCCGTCAAAAGAAATGTCCCGAACAGCCGCATAGGCGTGATCAATGGCAGCGGCGACGCTCGATCCCAGTCCCGTGACCCCGAGCACCCTGCCGCCGTCGGTCACGACCTTGCCGTTCTTCAGCGTTGTTCCCGAGTGAAAGACCATCACCTGTTGATGAGCTGCCGCTTTTTCAAGGCCGGAAATCTCCCTGCCCTTCTCGTATTCTCCGGGATACCCGCCAGAGGCCATGACCACACAAACTGCCGAATCGGGCTTCCACGACATCTCGACCCTGGCGAGCGCGTTGTCCAGGATGGCCTCGATGATATCGATCAGGTCCGTATTGAGCCGGGACATGATCGGCTGCGTCTCGGGATCGCCGAAGCGCGCATTGAACTCAAGCACTTTGGCCACGCCTTCGTGGATCATGAGACCGGCGTAGAGCACGCCCTTGAACAGACGGCCTTCTTTTTCCATGGCCTGCACCGTTGGGACCATCACTTTTTCCATGACCTGGCGTTCGATGGCCCGGGTCACGATGGGAGCCGGAGAATAAGCGCCCATGCCTCCCGTGTTCGGCCCTTTGTCCAGATCGAACACGCGTTTATGGTCCTGCGACGACGCCATAGGCAGAACGGTTTTCCCGTCCGTAAAGGCCATGAACGATGCTTCCTCACCCTTGAGGCACTCCTCGATGACCACGCGGTCGCCGGCGGCGCCAAAGGCCTTTTGGGTCATGATCATATCAAGCGCAGCGAGCGCTTCCTCCACGGTCTCGGCAACAACCACTCCCTTGCCCGCGGCCAGGCCGTCGGCCTTCACCACAATGGGCGCTCCCTTTTCGCGC
>JANPMZ010000052.1:0-2115 GCA_031427195.1 Nitrospirota bacterium | reverse complement strand
TTGGAAAGCCTTGCCGCTTCCCGCCCGCTCAATCCCACAGTCTCAGTGAGAAAGGTCGTTATAGCATTCGTTTTGCTTGCCGTCGTTACCGGTGGGGTCCTTTCGTGGTTTGCCTCAACCCATCCGGACGGACTTGAGTGGGCTATTCAAAAAATCATTGGGCAGACCGAACTGGCCGAACAGGAACAGGGCGTCGCACCGATCCTGAAGAACATCCAGGAAAAGACCGCTATTCTTCCTGATTATAACTTCAAGCCTGCTGCTGATGCGGCGAAACAGAATGAACAGGCCCCGGCATGGCCTGGAATCGAAGCCGGTACGTCAGTGGCGGGAATTATCGGGGCGATCATGGTGCTCGGCGTTATCCTGCTGCTCGGCATTGGCATCAAAGCGGTCAGGCGCAGGCATACGTGAGCATAGCGAGGTACTTTGAGTCTTGTTCACTTTTCTAGCAGGGTGAACAAAGGGGAATGAAAATTGATGTTTATTCGGTTGCCTGACCATCACCCTCCCCAACCCCTCCCATCGAGGGAGGGGCTACGACTTTGAGACGATAAATGGAGTACCGTCACCCGGGGCAATAAATCATGAGCTTTGACGAAGCATATTTCAACATCGGCCGGCTTGACCGGCTCTCCTATCAGGACACCGTTATCCACCGGCTGGATCCGCGCGCGAAGGTCGTCTGCACGGTCTTATTTCTTTTCACGGTCATCTCTTTTCCCAAGTACGAGCTCGCGGCTCTCATTCCGTTCTTTCTGTTCCCGGTCCTGCTGACCACCCTGGGAGACGTCCCCATTAAATTTTTGCTGAAAAAGATCGCCATCGTCTCTCCCTTTGCGATCTTTATCGGTATCTTTAATCCGATCCTGGACACCAGGACCGCTATGGTCATTGCCGGGGTCCCGCTGTCCGCGGGCTGGCTGTCCTTTCTGACGATCCTGATAAAGTTCATGCTTACCATCAGCGCGGCGCTCCTTTTGATCGCGACCACGTCCTTTCCCGGCATCTGCCATGCGTTCCGCAGGCTCGGCGTGCCGGCGGTATTCGTATCGCAGCTGCTCTTTCTCTATCGATACCTTTTCGTGCTCATGGAAGAGGCGATGCGGCTTGTCCGGGCGCGGGACATGCGGTCCTTCGGCAACCGCGGCAGCGGCATGAAGGTCGTTGCCCGGCTGATCGGCATCCTTTTTCTCAGAACCGTGGAGCGCGCGGAGCGGATTTACAGCGCCATGCTCAGCCGGGGCTTCAACGGCGACATGCCTTCGCTGAAGGGATATCGGTTCCGGTCCGGCGACGGCTTGTATATTTCCCTCACTATTGTGTTCCTGATCCTGTTTCGTTTTTTCCCGGTAACGGATATGCTCGGACGTTTTATTCAGGAGAGCCTGCGATGAGCCACCACTTTGTCGAGTTCAAGGATGTTTTGTTCCATTATCCCGACGGCACCGAGGCGCTGAAAGGCGTTTCATTCCGGATCACCCACGGAGAGTCGGTCGGCATCGTGGGGGCCAATGGATCGGGCAAGTCAACGCTCCTGCTGCATATGAACGGCTATTTTTTGCCGTCCAAAGGGACCGTAACAATCGGCGATATCCTGCTTCAGAAGTCCACGCGACAGGCGGTCCGCAGGAAGGTCGGCATCGTGTTTCAAAATCCCGATGACCAGCTTTTCATGCCAACCGTCTACGATGACGTCTCCTTTGGACCGCTCAACCTGGGCATGAGCCCCGAGTGTGTGCGGGAGCGCGTCCATGAGGCCTTGAGTACGGTCAATTGCCTGGACCTCGGGGACAAACCGCCGCACCACCTTTCCGGCGGACAGAAGAGCGCCGTGGCTATCGCATCGGTCATTGCCATGGAGCCCGACATCCTGGTGATGGACGAGCCCGCGGCATATCTCGACCCGAAATCCCGAAGAGCCCTCATCACCATGCTCAAGACTTTTGTGCATACGAAGATCATCGCCTCCCACGACCTCGACCTCATCCTCGACGTCTGCGCCCGCTGCATCGTCATCAGGGACGGCGTCGTTGTTGCCGACGGCCCGTCGAGATCGATCCTCTCCGATAGAACGCTTATGGAGGAGAATAACCTTGAGCTGCCGCTTTCGCT